>CAZBHU010000014.1:0-8930 GCA_964492035.1 uncultured Candidatus Saccharibacteria bacterium | reverse complement strand
TTTGCATAAATGTCAATACTTAGATAGTTTTAGGTATTCAAATATATTTTATATTTTTTATGCTATAATAATTATATGAAGATTTATATGGGCTCTGATCATGCAGGGTTTGAGCTTAAAGAAAAAATAAATAAATATCTTACTGAACAAAATTATCAAGTAGAAGACAAGGGGGCTTTTAATCTAGATCAAAATGATGATTATCCTAACTTCATAAAGCCAGTAGCCGAAGCCGTGTCTTTGGATAAAGATTCTTTTGGAATAATCCTTGGCGGAAGTGGCCAAGGAGAGCAAATAGTTGCCAACAAGATAGACGGCATTCGAGCTATTGAATACTATGGTGGAAATTTAGAAATAATTAAACTTGGCAGAGAACACAATAATGCAAACGTGCTTTCTTTGGGGGCTCGTTTTGTAAACGAACAAGAAGCTTTTGAAGCAGTCAAAATATTTTTAGAAACCAAATTTTCTGAAGAAACAAGACACAAAAGAAGACTAGGACAAATTAACACTATCGAAAAAAATAATTAACATGACGGAAGTAGTACCAGCAATACTAGTAAAAGATTTTAATGAGCTAAAAGAAAAATTAGCTATTTATAAAGATTTCGTAAAAATCGTACAAATAGATGTTTGTGATGGGCGTTTCGTAAATACTATTTCGTGGCCCATGAACCAAGATGATGCTGAAAGCTTGTCTTCTATAATAGACGAAGAAGAAGGAATGCCGTACTGGACAGAACTTGATTATGAGTTTGATTTAATGATTAGAAATGCTCATGAACAGTTTGATACTTTTATACAACTAGGAGCAAAAAGAATTGTTTTTCACTTGGAAGCAGAAGATGAAAAAGAATTTCATGATTTTCTTGAATCCATCGATCCATATATTAGAGATAACATAGAAATAGGATTGGCAATAAACACCACAACTAACATAGATAAATTAGATCAATATATAAATTATCTAGATTTTATACAGTGCATGGGAATAGAGCATATAGGCCAACAAGGGCAACCTTTTGACGAGAGAGTCCTTGAACAAATTTCTAGCATTAAAAAGAAATATCCTGAAGTCGTCATCAGTATTGATGGTAGTGTAAATGAAGAAACCGCTGAAATTCTTGTAAAACATGGAGTCAATAGACTAGTAATAGGCTCAGCACTTTTAAGAACTTACGATATAAAAAATAAAATTTTAGAGTTTGAAGAAATTTAAACTAACTATTTAATATCAACTCTGTTGATACAAATAAAACCCAGAAAAAGATAAGGAGTATAGCTTCACTTCTAGTTAAATTTTTACCTGTTTTCATCATATAAAACAAAATAAAAGCAGCTGCCACCATAAACAGTCCGGCAATATATATTATCTTTCTTGGAAAAGCAAACGGGCTAACCATTGCAAGTATTCCTATAACTATGGTTGCATCTGCCAATACAGTACCGAGCACGTCACCAATAGCAAGAGAATCATGGTTGTTTTTAACAGCAGAAATACAGAAGAACAATTCAGGCATAGTGGTTCCGAGTCCAATAAACAACATCCCCATAGCCGCTTTATTTAAATTCAAAAGGGTAGCTATCTCAATACCAGAAGTAACAACAAAGTGAGATCCAGCCAAGAGGAGAACCATGCCTATAATCAAATATACAAAATCTAATTTTTTATTAGTATTAACTTTTTTTTCTTCTATGACAGCAGGACGAGCTCTTTGCTCTCTTTTAAATGAAAGAGCATAAAAAACAATACCCGCAAAAATCAGAGCTAGGCCTTCCCATCGTGAATAAAAACCATCAATTCCAAGTGCTATAGGAATAAGCAAAATAAAAGGATAAACAGCATTAGCTTTTAAGATTTTACTTTCTACTTTTAACGAGCGTCCTGCCAATAATACCGCTATCGCAAATATTAAAGTTAAATCAGCAATATTAGAACCAAAAAGAGCACCGAGCCCCATGGCAGGAACGTTTTGTAAAGCTGCATTAATAGAAACTAGGGTTTCTGGAATAATAGAGATGATAGCAACCACAAAAAAACCAACTACATATTTTGAGACATTGTAAGATTCTGCTATTTTAAACGAATATTTGGTTGATAAAGTTGCACCTTTTATAATGAAAAATAAAGAAACAAAGAATATAAACAAATTTTCTATCATGGCCTAATTATACCTGACTAATTATTTTTTTCAACTTGTAGTTTTTTAATTGTATTTTTGCTAAAATATAAACAATGGAATCAATTAGCGACGCTACAATAAAAGAGTTACAAAAAATAGCTAACGATCTTCGTAAGAAAATTATTCAAATGCTTGCTGAAGCGAAATCTGGGCACACAGCAGGATCATTGGGCATGACAGATATTTTTACTTTTTTATATTTTTTAGCCCTTAAACATGATCCTAAAAACCCGGAGTGGGAAAAACGAGATCGAGTAATACTATCTAACGGTCATATTTGTCCAGTTCTTTATGCATCAATGGCTAAATCTGGTTATTTCCCCGAAGAAGAACTTTTTACACTTAGAAAATTAGGTTCTAGGTTGCAAGGTCACCCACATAAAGAATTTATGCCGTGGCTAGAGACATCATCTGGACCATTGGGGTCTGGATTATCTCAAGCAGTAGGAATGGCCATAGCAGATAAAATTTACGACGGTCATAAAACTTTTTATGCATTATTGTCAGATGGAGAATTAAACGAAGGAAATACATGGGAAGCAATTCTTCTTGCGACTAAACACAAATTAAACAACCTAATTATTGTTATTGATCGTAATCACATTCAAATAGGTGGCAACACTGAGAAAGTTTTACCCCTAGAAGATCTCAAAGATAAATTCAAGGCTTTTAATTGCTTTACTAATGAAATAGATGGTCACAACTTTAGAGAAATCAATAATGCAATTTATCAAGCAAAGAAAAACATCACCGGAGTTTCAGTTGTTATAGCCAAAACTATTCCTGGCAAGGGAGTTAAAGAATGGGAAAACGATTACAAGTGGCATGGAAAAGCACCAAGTAAAGAAGAAGCATTAAAGGCGATAGATGAGTTGAATAAAAATTATGCTTAATCAATTTTTAAAACTTAATACTAAATTATTCAATTCGGATGTTGAAAAAAAATCTACTCGCCAAGGTTTTGGAGAGGGATTACTTCTTGCTGGTTCTGAAAATTCGAACATTGTGGCTCTGACAGCAGACCTAAAAGATTCGACCAGAGTTGATTTATTTGCCGAAAGATTTCCTGAAAGGTTTATTGATGTCGGAGTAGCCGAACAGAACCTGGCTGGTGTCGCAAGCGGAATAGCCTCAATGGGTAAAATTCCCTTCATGGCTTCTTATGCAATATTTAGTCCTGGAAGAAATTGGGAACAAATTCGAACAACTATTTGTTACAATAATCAACCTGTAAAAATTATCGGATCACATGCCGGAATTACAGTTGGACCAGATGGTGGTAGTCATCAAGCACTGGAAGACATAGCCCTAACTCGAGTTTTACCCAATATGGTTGTTATAAGCCCTTGTGACAAAATAGAAGCAAAAAAAGCAACGATGGCTTGTTCTAAAACAAAAGAGCCTACTTATATCAGATTGGCTCGTAATGATAGTCCAATAATCACAACAGAGGAAACACCTTTTGAGATAGGAAAAGCTCAGGTGTATTATTCTCCAGAAATTGGATTAGCTCAAGTTGGAATTATCGCAACAGGACCAATTTTACACAGAGCAATTCTAGCTGCTAAAGAATTAGAAAAAGAGGGGATTAAAAGTAAGGTAATTAATCTGTCCACCATTAAACCCTTAGACGAAGAGGCTATCATATCTTTAGCCAAAGAGACAAAGAAAATATTAACAGTGGAAGACCACCAAATTAAAGGCGGTGTGGGTAGTGCTGTCGCTGAAGTTTTAGCTAAAAAATATCCAGTCTTAATGGATTTTGTAGGAGTTAATAATAAATTCGGACAATCTGGAACACCGGAAGAATTAGAAAATCTTTACGAGCTAAACACAGAATCAATTATTGAAAAAGTAAAGAAATTAATTAATCAAAAAATTAATTAATTCTTCGTGGTAACAAATCTTCGCTTAAACTGCTGAAGATTTTTTCTAGTTGATCTTTAGATAGTAACCCTTGATGAGGCCCTACATATTGCACTACCGATTTAGCATTAATTGTTCCCCAAACTAACGCTTCTTTTATATTTTTTCCGTAGATTAAAGCTGAAACAAAAGCCCCAGAAAAAGCATCTCCAGCTCCCGTGCTTTCCAATGTTTCTGAACCTTTATAAAAAGACACCATGTGCATTATTTCTTCTCCATCAAAAGAATATGATCCATTTATGCTATCTGTAATAATTACAAGCTTAGGTCCTAATTTAAATATTTCTCTCAACAAATAAGCAATATCTTCATTGTCTGTTTTTAAAACCTTCTGAGCCTCTTCCTTATTTGAAAAATATATATTTGTTCTTTTGTATATATCTTTTAATTCTTCTATACCTAATTTTATTTGAAAAGTTCCAGGCTGAATAGCCAAAGAAACATTTGGATGATCAATCAAATAATTCAAAATTTCCTTATGATAATTTAAAGAATTAGACGAAAGAGAAGAAAGATAAATCCATTTAGGCTCATTATCTATAGGCGGTAATTTATAAGGAAAATCAGTGTGGTGGACTAGAATAGTTCTTTCTCCTTTATACCATAAAACATAGTGATAATTTGATTTCAAACCTTCAACTATTTCTATCTGGGAAGTATCTACTTTTTCTTCTTTTAGTTTATTTATGTCTTTTACTCCAATATCATCATTCCCAACATGAGAAATAATACTTGTCTTAAGGCCAAGCCTGCTACTAGCAACAGACACATTAGCACTGTTTCCAACAGCAAAACACTCTAGGGCTGACTCATAGGGAACCTTGCCACCATAATCTAAGCAAAGATTAAATTCATCACTATTTTTTTCAGGCTCAACCTCTGCTTCTTTTATTTTTATAAATGGCTCAGCTGCAATATCTCCTATAGCCAAAATATCTATTTTATTATCCATATGTTTATATTGTAACATATATTATGATATAATTAATAAGTATGATTAAAACATTAAGAGAATACATCAGAGAAGCAGAAGAAAAGAAAATAGCTATTGGGCATTTTAATATTTCCAACCTAGAGGGTCTTCATGGTGTCTATCGTGGAGTCAAAAAAGTCTCAGAGGAAATCGGGTATAAAATCCCTGTAATTATCGGGGTGTCAGAAGGAGAAGAAGAATTTTTTGGAACTAATGAAATTGTCGTTTTAATAAAAGAAATCAGAGAAAACGACAACTATCCGATCTTTTTAAATGCTGATCATCATTATTCATTTGAATCTGTTAAAAAAAGTATTCTTGCCGGATTTGACGCTGTAATCATAGATGCTGTTAAGTTGTCCCTTGAAGAAAACATAGCCCTCACTAAAAAATGCGTAGAGTATGCTAGAGAAATATCAAAAAGAGAAGAAAGAGATATTTTAGTAGAATCAGAAATAGGGTTTATTGGACAGTCTTCTAAACTTTTAGACAAAATTCCAGATGGAGTATCTGAAGAAACAATGACTAAATCAGAAGAAGCTTTCTCTTTTGTTAAAGAAACAGGCATTGATTTATTAGCACCTTCAATCGGGAATATACACGGTATGATAAAAGGAGGAAATCCCAATCTTGACATAGTAAGAATAAAAGAAATAAAAGAAAGAACAAGTGTTCCTCTCGTCTTGCACGGAGGTTCAGGAATAAATGATGATGATTTTAGGAATGCTATTGACGCCGGTATCTCAATTATTCACATCAGTACTGAGTTGCGAGTCGCATACAAAGAAGCAATTTTGAAATCATTTGAGGATAATCCTAACGAAATAGCACCTTATAAGTATTTGAAAAATGCCGTTGAAAAAATATCTGACGTGGTCGAAAAACGAATCAGACTATTCAACAAATTATAAGATTAGTATTAATATAAAAATACAAAAAATAAATATGTTTAATTTTTTAAACAAACTAGAAAGCAGTATCTTGGAAACTCTAAAATAAAAAATATGCACTGGATTATTCCTCTTATCTTTCTAATTATATTTGAGTCTTTGGCTGATATTTTTGCCAAAGAGTATTCAATCAAGGGGCACTGGTATTTTTGGGTTGCGGGTATTATTGGATATATTATAGCCAATGCATTTTGGTTATCTGCGATCAAAAATGGTTCACAACTGGGAAGAGGAGCTATTATTTTTTCTGTAGCTTCTGCAATTTTAGCCTTAATTATTGGGGTATATTTTTACAACGAAAACACCAACAAGATTCAACTCATTGGAATGATACTTGGAATTGTATCGGTGGTTTTAATTTTCTGGGAATAAAAAACATTGCAAATTATAGTTTTTTATGCTATGGTAATGAACATGAATAAATTAACCGCAACAATGCGAAGTAAAACAGACAAGCTTGTCGACATACGAAAAAACGGTATGGTACCAGCTGTTGTTTATGGCGCTCGTGTGGAAAATACAACAATTTCCGTTCCGAGTGTTGACTTCGAAAAAGTATTAAGAGTAGTAGGTGAATCAAACACCTTAACATTAGAATTAAAAGATAAAAAGGTAGAAGTTTTAATACATGAGATACAAAGAGATCCTGTTAAAAGTTTTCCTGTACATATAGATTTTCTAGCTATTGATGTCAATAAACCAATTGAGGTTGTTGTCCCAATTGAATTTATTGGAATAGCACCAGCAGAAAAGAACGGATTCGGAGTTCTTGTTAAAACATTACACGAGATCGAAGTAGAAGCTTTACCAAAAGATCTTCCGCATAACATAGAAGTGGACTTAATTACTCTTGAAAACCTAGATGATCAAATCAGGGTTGAAGATATCAAAGCTCCAAAAGGTGTAACTATCAAGACCAACGGAGAAGAAGTTATTGCAATTATTGCTGCTATCAAAGAAGAAGTAGAAGAAACTCCAGCAGCTGACTTATCCTCAATAGAAGTTGAAAAGAAAGGTAAGAAAGAAGACGAAGAACCAGCTAGTTAATAACAAATAATAAAAACCCCTGACAAGTCGGGGGTTTTTATTATTGTTAAATTTGTTAAGTTAGAGACTAGTTGCTATAATAACATTATGAGTTTTTATAAAAAAAGACGTTTTTCATTTTTTTTAGTTTTTGTAATTCTTTTAGGGGTCATTATTCAGAATAATGTATATGCTGATGTTCTGCTCGAAAATGCCCAAGCAGATAAAGCTAAACTTGAACAAGAATTAGCTAATCTCGAAAAAGAAATTGCCGCTAAACAAAAAGAGCTTGAAAAACAAAAAGGTCAATCTGTGTCGATATCAAGAGATATTTCTATATTAAGTGCACAAATTGAAAAATCAAAACTAGACATTAGAGCAAAAAATCTCGTTATCCAAAAACTTGGTGGGGAAATTAATGCTAAAAACAAAAAAATCGAGGCCCTTTCTACAAAGATGTCTAAAGAAAAAGAATCCTTGGCTCAATTAATAAGAAAAGAAAGACAACTTGATGACAAAAGTATTGTATCTGTAGTTCTATCTCAGGACAAAATATCAGATGCTTATGGTGATGTTGTAGCTTTTGCTTCTATTAAAGAGGGTATACAAAAATCAATAGATGAAATCAGGGGAGTTAGAACTCTGACAGAAGCAGAAAGAAAAAGTTTAGAGGATAAGAAAAACCAAGAGACTGACACTAAGGCCGAACTCGAAAGTGCAAAAGCTAAAGTTGAATTGAGCGAGGCAGAAAAACAAAGGCTTCTCTCAATAAGCAAGAATAAAGAAACAGAATATCAAAAAATACTTGCCGAAAAAGCAAAAAAAAGATCTGAAATATTAGCTGCTATTTTTAACCTAGTAGGAGGCAGTAAACAAATCAACTTCGAAACAGCCTTGGTATACGCTAAAGAAGCTCAAAAACAAACGGGGATAGACCCAGCTTTTTTGTTGGCTATTTTGACTCAAGAAAGTAATTTAGGTGAAAATGTTGGACAATGTTATTTAACAGACACGACAACTGGAAACGGCAAGGGAGCCAACACCGGGAGTGCTCAAAAAAGAGTAATGAGCCCAACCAGAGATGTACCAGTGTTCCTAGATATTGTCTCTAAGCTTGGTTTAGATTATTCAACGACTAGAGTTTCTTGTTGGATACCGATGTATAGAACTAAATATGATGAAAAACTTAAAAAATATGTGACAGACTATAGTCAACCTTACGGATGGGGTGGGGCTATGGGGCCAGCCCAGTTCATTCCTTCAACATGGAAAATGTTTGAATCCCGCCTAAAAACAGTTCTTGGCTATAACGCCAGTCCTTGGAATCCCAAAGATGCTTTTACAGCATCTGCTATGTACCTCACCGACTTAGGAGCTATCGGTAATAGTTCTAGCGCCCAAATAAAAGCAGCTTGCAGGTATTATGGGACTGGTTTAAACCAAATATACAACGAAAAAACAAAAAAATATGAAACAGCTAAAAGTGGCTCCGGGACTACTTGTTCATACGGCAGAAGCGTTATAGGTCATAAAACAAAAATTCAAGCCAATATCGACCTGTTGCAAGATTAACAATTTCGTGATAGTATCAAACAATATGAAGAAAGAGATTCATCCAAAATATAGTGATAAAGCAGAGGTTAAATGCGCTTGTGGGGCGACTTTTAAAGTAGGTTCTACAATGGAAAATATCAATGTTGAAATATGCAGCCAGTGTCATCCTTTTTATACTGGTAATGAAAAAGTCTTAGACACCGCCGGCCGAGTTGATAAGTTTAAGAAACGAGTCGCCGCTTCAAAAGCTAAAAAATAGATATTCTTAAAATAGCTCTTTTATATTTATAAAAGGGTTATTTTTATTGGTCTTTAACT
>CAZBHU010000013.1:0-9620 GCA_964492035.1 uncultured Candidatus Saccharibacteria bacterium | reverse complement strand
ATTCCAATTGGAATTGGATTTAATCATAATTTTAATTTATTTAATCCAGGTTTTATCTTTGTATTAATCGGACTGTTTGTTGTTTTTTGGCAAAAAATAAAAATTTCTTTTCAGCACATTAAAACTTCTTTTGTTGGAGCGCTTAATCCATTTTTAACAATATCATTTATGTTAATAATGGTTCAAATTATGATAAATGCGGGAATAAATAATTCTGGTCTTTTGTCACCAATAAAATTACTAGCAAGTTCTATCGAAAGTAACCTAATCCCGCTATTTACCCCGTTTGCAGGAGCCTTCGGTTCTTTTATAACGGGTAGTGTGACAACTTCAAATATTTTATTTGGTACTCTTTTCCATACTGCAGCACTAAACATAGGGATTGGATCCCAAATAGTTTTAGCTTTGCTTGTAGTAGGAGCAGGTCTTGGTAATATGATAGCCGTAGCCGATATCTTAACAGCCCAGGCTGTTATTGGAGAAAAGAATAAAGAGCGAAAAATAATAAAAGCAGTTATCATTCCATGCTTAATATGTCTATTTTTGGTGGGGTTGTTTGGAATGCTTTTATCGAGGTGGTATAATTAAAAAGTATGATTAAAATATACAAAAAAATTCACCATTATTTTGATAAAATAGAAGATAAGGTTAGAGGCAGGTTGTCTAAATCGCCACTCATCTATTCTTTTATAGGAGCGGTAGCGACTGTATCGATCTGGAGAGGTGTTTGGGAGGTTTCAAATGCGTTAAATATTCCTTCATGGGTATCTCTAGTCGGGGGAATAACTCTAGCAATGATTACTGGTCTTTTTGTATCTTTTTTTATTGGTGATAACATCGTTATTTCTGGATTACAACAAGAAAAAAGAACAGATGAAAAAACAAAAGAAGAAATTACAAAAGAAGAACACGAGATGGAGGAGGTTAAAAAAGATATTAGAGAAATAAAAGAATTGCTATTAAAACAAAAAGATTAATATGTATATTAAAGTTAGAGTTAAAGCTGGAGAAAAGAAAGAAAAAATAGATAAAAAATCAGAAAATACTTTTAATATTTCAGTAAAAGAGAAAGCAGAAAACAATCAGGCCAACAGAAAGATTTGTGAAATAGTCTCATCTCTTTATGGTGTGCAATTAAAAGAAGTTAAAATCGTGAGTGGTCATCACAAGAGTAGTAAATTATTATTAATTAATGATTAATAACAATATGAACATAAACATAAAGGCAACCAACATTGAATTGACCGAAGCTATTGATAGCTATGTAAGGTCAAGAATAGACGGATTTGATAAATTTAAAAAGCCAGAAGAAGAGATGCAGGTTTTTGTCGAAGTAGGGAAGACAAGCAATCGACACAAAAGAGGTGATTATTATCGAGCAGAATTTAACATAGAAATATCAGGCAAGAAATTTTATACCTTTTCAGAAAAATCAGATTTATATAAAGCGATAGATGATGCAAAGAAAGAAATACTTAGACAGATTAAAAATAATCAAGGTAGAAAAAGAGAATTATTCAAAAAAGGATCAACTGCTATTAAAAAATTGTTAAGAGGTTTTTCTCATAAAGAATAAGACAAAATAAAAAGAACTCCAGTCGGAGTTCTTTTTATTTGTAGTCTATTTCTTTTTTACCTTCAGGAATTACTTTTTCTATTATAAATTTATTGTTTTCATATCTGGCTTTGGTGATTTTGAATCTTGTTTTCTTTCCATTTATTTCTTTAAAGAAAAATACTCCTGGCCAGCCAAAAAAGGCTCTGTATTTGTTGTAATTTTCTGAGTCGTTGCCATCTATGTTAATTTCTCCATCTTCTTTTTTAATCTTATGACAAAAAGTTGCCTGACTATCGTCTTGCTCAATTAAGTTTAATTTATTTTCTAAATAATCTGGTAAAATTTTAATTAATAAATTACCCCCAATCTCTATGAGTTTATCTCTAAGACTTTGCCTGTTATCTTCTAGTGATATTTCTATGCTACTACTATCAACAACTGGTCCGCTGTCTAATTTGTAAACCATTTTTTGAATAGAAACACCAGTGATGAGATCTCCATTCAGTAAAGCTGATTCCACTGGAGATGCCCCCCTGTATTTAGGTAGTAGGGAATAGTGTATATTTAGGGTTCCAGACCTGGGAAGATTGATTAATCTTTCTGATAGTATTTTTCCGTAAGCCACCACAATAGAAAGATCAAAATTTAATTGTTCTATTTTCTCTATAAAATTTTCGTCTATCTTTTCTGGTTGAAAAATAGGGATATTGTTTTGTAATGCCCAAATTTTAACAGGAGAAGGAGTCATTACCATTTTACGCCCCTCTGGTTTGTCTACAGATGTTACGATTAAAGATGGAAAATAACCAGCTTGTTTTAAAATTTCAAGCGTCTTGCTGGCAACTTCTGGTGTGCCAAAGAAAACAAAATTGAAATTATTTTTGGTCATTAATTAGATAAACCTCTCTTAGGTTTTTAGCTTTGTCTATAAATAAAACACCCTCTAGGTGGTCTGTTTCGTGTTGAAAAACATGAGCTAGTAATCCTGAGCCTTCAATAGTAAATTTCTCCCCATGCTCATTGTAGGCCTCTACCGTGGCCCTGGTAGCCCTTCTGACTTTTCCAAACAACGGTCGGACAGATAGACATCCTTCTTCTAGCAGTTTCTTGTCTTTTGAAATTTTAATTATCTTAGGATTAATAAAAACCATGTTATGTGCTTTTTTCTTCAAAATAATTCCATTATAAACAGCAGGAGCCTCATCTCTTTCCTCTGCAAAAACTTTTCGTGAGACGATGAAGATTCTTAATGATTGTGCAATTTGAGGAGCAGCAATTGCAGCGCCATCGTATTCTCCATCAAGAGCCTGATTCATATCTGATATAATTTTTTGTATTTTAGGTTTTGTGATACTAGAAACAGGCACCTCTTTTGCTATTTGGCGAAGTACACGATCTCCATTTTGAACTATTTTAACCATCTCTATTTTATATCTTAGTTGTCTTTTATTCGACTAGCTATTTCATGCTTTTAATGTATTCTAAAAGCTTATCTATCTTTACTGTATCTTGAGAGCGATTGTTCATGTTGCGGAAAATAACAGAATCTTCAAGAGCTTCTTTTTGCCCAAAAATAATTGCATATTCCATACCCATTTTTTCTGCGGTAGCTAATTGAGCGCTCAAGTTATCTTTTGAAATAGATTGTGCTATGGCCACTTTACCTTTTCGAAGAGTTTCAATTACGTTTAATGATTTGAGTTTTGCGTCAAAACCAAGTTGAATAAAATATATTTTTGGTTTTTTGATAATTCGAGGAGAAAGGTTGGCGAACCATGAAGATTCAATAATACGATCAACTCCTATTGATATACCCACAGCAGGAATGTCTTTTTTACTACCGAGTTGTTTGCCTAGGTAGTCATATCGTCCACCCGCGGTGATAGCCATTTTTCTACCAGTCTCTTTATCTTCCTGAACAATTTCAAAAACAGTGCGAGTGTAATATGACAATCCTCGAACTAAGCATTTATTGATATTATAGGGGATATCACATTCTTCTAAATATTCTAAAACTTCCTTGAAGTGTTTTTTACAGTCAGGGCAAAGGTGGGACAGAGTTTCAGGTGCATTCTGATTCAATTCTATGGTTTTTTCTTCTTTGGAATCTAAGATACGAAGAGGGTTAGTCTTGAGTCTCTCTCTATCGATTGCAGGAAGAGAGTTGATATTTTTTTTATAAAAAGAAGAAAGCTCTTTGATGTAAGAACCGCGACACTCTTTATCCCCAATAGAGTTTATCTCTACTGATAAATCTTTGGCGCCTGCTTCTCCTAATATTGTCATAGCTGTTTTTATAACCAGTGCGTCCAAGATTGATTTATCGCTACCCAATATATCCATATCAAATTGCCAAAATTGACGATAACGGCCTTTCTGAGGATTGTCATGACGGAATACTGGTCCATAGCTATAAAACATTAATGGTTGTGGTAACGCTTGCATCCCTTTCTCTATATAACTTCTCATCAAACCAGCAGTGTGTTCCGGTCTGAGGGCCAAATGATCACCACCTTTTGTTTTCAGTGTATACATTTCTTTGTCGACAATATCTGTGCCGACTCCAATCGAAGAAGTAAAAACATTTTCATCTTCAACCATGGGGGTTTCAATAGGTTTAAAACCATAATAAACAGCAATCTCTTGTGCTTTTTCAAAAAAACCTTGGAATTGATAATATTGATTGTCTACAATGTCTCTCATTCCCTTAACAGAAGTTAGGGGGAGTTTTATTTTTTTGTGTTCCATTTTATTTTATTATTTAGTATTTCCAGGTAAGTAAGAAATATTTTTAAAAGGTAATAATCTAACGAAAGCCCGACCTGTAATTAATTTTTCTGGTAAAGGACCCCAAACTCTAGAATCTGAACTCCTCGCTCTGTTGTCTCCAAGAACAAAATATTCTTTTTCTGTTGTCTCAAAATTGAGTGAATCTTTGAATTCCTGTTTTAGGTAAGGTTCTTGATAAATAAATCCTTCTGGATTCTCTTTGTTTTTGATCGTGATGACTCCTTCTTTTATTAATATTTCTTCGTTGGGTAATCCTATTATTCTTTTAATAAAGAATCTTTTTGGGTCTAATGGGTATTTAAAGACTATAACGTCTCCTCGATGGGGTGATCCTAGGTTGTATGAAATCTCATCAATAATTAAATAGTCACCATCAAGAAAAGTTGAGTACATTGACTCTCCGCTGACGATGAAAGGTTGAGCAATAAACATTCTAACGGGAATAACTATAAGAATTGCTATTACTATGTATTTGATAATATCTATAATATCTTTTTTCTTATTGGAAGTTTTTTTAAGAACTTCTTGATTGCCTAGGTCGCTTTCCATCCGATTATATACAGATTATATTAGGCCCTCAGGACCAAATATGTCATCTGTTAAATTAATTTAATAATATTGATTACTTTTATGTTACCCTACTGGGATCAGCAGGGTATTCATAATTGATATTTTACCACATAAATAACCTTGACAGAAGGTCATTTAATGTATCATAGTGAGACTAGTTATTTTTAAGGCCAGCACACTTGCAAGATTTGACAAAATATAGTATTATAAAATTATTATTAGCCCAGATGAAAGAGTAATCCTTTTGTTTATAATTTAAGAAATTAAACCAAAAGAGCTTCATCTGTGCCGCAAGACCTTTCGCAAGAATGGTAATGATGCGGTTTTTTTAATTTAATTATGGAAAAAGATACTGAAAAAAAAGATGTAATAGATGGTTCTAATTTAATGAGAAAATTAGATAAAGCAGAACTTCCCCCGCAACTAGAAGCTTTGGTGGAAGGTCCAGTTATTTCTATTCAAAAATCTTCTGTTTATATTGATCTAGCTCCTTACGGAACGGGTATTATTTACGGACGAGAATTTATTAATGCAAAAGATATAATCAGAAAGATAAATATTGGTGACACTGTAAAGGCTAAAGTTACAAGCTTGGACAACGAAGAAGGTTATTTTGAACTTTCTTTGAAGGAAGCAAAACAGGCTTTGATTTGGAGTGAAGCAGAAAAAGCCATTAAATCTAAGACGACACTAGAATTAACTGTTAAGGAAGCAAATAAGGGTGGTCTTATTCTTGAATGGCAGGGGATTGCTGGATTTTTGCCTGCATCTCAATTAAAGAGTGATCACTATCCTCGAGTCGAAGATTCTGATAAGGATAAAATATTAAAAGCCTTAAAACTTTTAATTGGTAAAAGAATTGAAGTTATTATAATTTCAGCTCTTCCAAAAGAAGGCAAGCTTATCTTCTCAGAAAAAGATAATAATCCAGAAGAGAGACAAGAGATAGTAGATAGATACAAAGTTGGAAACGAATTAGAGTGTGTAGTGGCAGGGATTGTCGACTTTGGAATATTCTTAAAATTAGAAGAAGGACTTGAAGGTTTGGTTCACATTTCAGAAATTGATTGGGGACTAGTAGAAGATCCAAGATCTATGTTTAAGGTAGGAGATACAGTTAAAGCAAAAATTATAGAAATAAAAGATGGAAAGATTTCACTTTCTGTAAAAGCATTAAAAGAAAATCCTTGGAATGAATTTGAAAATACACTGAAGAAAGGGGATATCGTCTCAGGAGTAGTTATCAAATTTAATAAACACGGTGCTTTGGTTTCTATTAAACAAGGTGTTGCTGGATTGGTTCATAATTCTGGTTTTGGTTCAGAAGAAAACCTAAGAAAGAATTTAGAGTTAGGTAAAACATACAACTTCCAGGTTACATTGTTTGAACCTAAGGATCAAAGAATGACTCTAGTCTATCTAGAAGATCAGAAAAAGGCTGAATAAGTCTTTATAAAATAAGATTAAAAAGAAAAACTCTCAATTTTGAGAGTTTTTCTTTTGGAATTTAATAAAATTTTTAATTAAATAAAGTCATTGCTTTGTCTTTACCTTCTTCTGCGATCATTTTGATAATTTCAGAAACTTTTTTAGAAATCTTTTTTATTTCTTTTAATTCATCTTCTTTGTATTTGCCGAGTAAGAATTTAAGCACGGCTTCTTCGCCTTTTGGTTTTTTTATCTTGCCAGTCGGGGTTGAAGGGGAGACTCCTATTCTTATTCTAACAAATTCTTGAGACTTAACTTTTTTTATAACAGAAGCAAGGCCATTGTGTCCACCAGAACTTTTATTGTAAGAAATTTTATAATGGCCTAAAGATAAATCCATATCATCGTAAATAACTATAAGATTTTTTAATTTTTTCTTATCGTTGATAACCTGAGAGACTGATACGCCTGAATTATTCATAAAAATTTCTGGGAGCATAAAATCGAATTTGACCCCATCAATTTCTCCTTTTGAACATAATGCTTTTAATTTTAAATTATTTTTCCAGTTAGAAAAATCATTGTTTTTGGCAATATTTTCGAGAATCATACGCCCAGTGTTATGCCTGGTGTTTTTGTATTCTTCCCCTGGGTTTCCTAGTCCTACAATTAATATCATAAAAAAATTATAACATATATTAAAATAAAAAATATATCATCATGGTAGATGTAAAGAATACTAAGTAAATATAACAAATTTTTAAACTTTTGTACTCGTCACGTGCTATCGCGTGTAGTGAGTACGATTTTTTATTTTTATTAAATTGGCTTTATGGGGTTAAATTAGTAAGAGATTTTTATAACTGTTTTTTTTAAAAATATTTTCTGATATAATAAAATTATGATTAAAAAACTCAATCTCAACTCACCAAGATTTACTAAAGCCTTTACTTTGATTGAGCTACTAGTAGTGATTGCTATTATCGGAATATTATCTTCTGTGGTCGTTGTCTCTATAAATAATGCTAGAGAAAAAAGTAAAATAGCTTCAATCAAATCAACACTAAAACAACTATATAACCAAGCTTCAATTAATCATGTCGTAAGCGGCAGTTTTATTGGATCAAATCCGTCTTATTCGGACTTAACCTGTTCCGGAAATCTAGCTTCATTAATAAAACCACTAGAAGATCAAGGTATCATAGTTAGATGTTACAGTTTTTATGGTAGTGAGTTTGGTCAATTATATAGTGGGGATGATTATTTGAGATTTGGAGCCACAGCCCTCATCTATAAGACAAATGAAATTAAGGCATGGTCTGTCGATGAAAATGGAATAGTAGAATGGAATAATTCAGATTTAACATCAACAGATCTTCCTGGCGGTAATTTAAAAAATTGGAATGAAGCAAAAAAAGCATGCAACAATAAAGGAGGCAAGCTTCCATCTATTGAACAGGCTAGGTCATTTTATTTTGCCTATCACGATGGGGCGGGGGCAACTAACCTATACTTTACACCTTATAGTTTTCAACCTAATCGTTATTGGACATCCACTCATGTTTTACCTACAACAAGTACGATGGTTTATTATCAGTCAATGTCAAGCGGAGACCTAGATTATACTGAGGAAAGCTACGGGCTTAGTGTTCGTTGTGTCCAGTAATTTTCTTTGGTTTTTTGTAAAAAATTTGATATAATATATATATGATAATCACATATTTAGGTAAGCAATTCTTTAAAATCAGCCAAGGAGACTTAACTGTCGCTTTCAATCCCATTAGCAAAGATTCTAAATTATCCTCAACCGTTTCTAAGTTTGGTTCTGATATCGCTTTATCAACAATAAACCATAAAGATTATAATGGTTTTGATATGGTCTCTCATGGAGAATCTGTGCCTTTTAGCGTTTCAGGCCCTGGGGATTATGAAGTTAGAGATGTATACATAAAAGGAGTTTTATCAGAAACAAATTTGGACGGCAAAAAATATATTAATACTATATATTCTGTAATAATTGAAAATATTTCAATTTGTTTTCTGGGTGCAATTTCTGATGAGAAATTGAGTGCAAATGCTAGGGAGCAGATCGCTCAGCCAGACATCCTGTTTGTGCCGATTGGAAATAATGACTTACTGGATCCAGCAAAGGCTTATAAACTAGCTACTACTTTTGAACCAAAAATAATTATTCCAATGGACTATGATGACAAAATGCTCAAATTATTTTTGAAAGAGGCTGGTCAGGATAATGCTGAATATATGGATAAACTAGTTATTAAAGCCAAGGACTTAGCGGGAAAGGAAAATAAAATTATTGTATTGAATAAATAAAATGCTTGATTACATTAGACATCTAAGGACAAAACCAGAAGAAACCAAAAAACAAATAGTTTTGGTAGCTCTAGTTATTGCCATGTCTATTGTGGTGATTATATGGTTAGCAACACTTGGTGGAAATAATACTAAAACAAAAGAATCTCTGACAAAAGAAGATGGTGGAAAAAGTCCATTCTCAATTTTATCTGCTTCTTTTTCTGACACATTTAATAATATAAAAAAGAGCGTTGGGGAAATGAATATTGGAGGATTAAAAGAAGACCTTTTAAAAGAGCAACAGGAAATTGATAAAAATACAGTAAATGGAGACAACCAAGAAGAAGAATTACCAACCGAAGAAAAAAATGATAATTTTAACATAGAAGAATAAACATGAAAAAAGAAGAAGAAAAAAATATTGTTGAAAAAAAAGAAGGAGTGATAAAAGTCGAAATCAGTACCGAGATGAAGGAGTCATTTATCGACTATGCGATGTCTGTTATTACAGATCGTGCTTTGCCAGATGTTCGTGATGGCCTTAAACCTGTTCATCGTAGGATTCTTTATGCAATGAATGAAATGGGTTTAAATCATCAAGCTCGTTTTCGTAAAAGTGCGGCAGTAGTCGGAGATGTGTTGGGAAAATATCACCCTCATGGAGATATAGCAGTTTATGATTCTATGGTTGGAATGGCACAATATTTTTCATATCGTTATCCTTTAGTTCACGGACAAGGTAACTTTGGTTCTGTAGATGGAGATGGAGCAGCTGCAATGAGATATACAGAAGCCAAAATGTCCAAGGTTTCTTCATTGTTACTTCAAGATTTACAAAAAGAAACAGTTGATTTTAGACCAAACTATGACCAAACCAAAAAAGAACCAGTCGTTTTACCCACACTAGTTCCAAACCTTCTTCTTAATGGGACTCTCGGGATTGCTGTTGGTATGGCTA
>CAZBHU010000012.1:9345-9741 GCA_964492035.1 uncultured Candidatus Saccharibacteria bacterium | reverse complement strand
TTTATCTTGTCTGTTTATCAATCTCGTTTGTTTTATTGTATAAGAACATAATAATTAAAAAAAGAATTTTAAATAACCTTTTTTCAAAAATAGTCATTTTAATTTTGCTTTCAATATTGTCTTTTTACCAGTCGCTAATCATTGCTTCCTTTGTTTTTATGCTTTATATAATTGCTTTTTTTCTTTGGCACTTATTCTTAGACGTAAGACAAACTTTAAGTTAAAAGCTATTCAGCTTTGAAAGGTGAGTGTTGCCACTACAGGATGAATGTGCAGTTTAGCTTGTTGACAAATTGGTTAGAATATGTTATACTTCTATGTAAGTTGGCAGTAGGTTGGGACAGATTTGCAATCTATCAAGTTATTTGTTGGGTTAAATCCAATCCAGCAAAAACA
>CAZBHU010000012.1:0-9335 GCA_964492035.1 uncultured Candidatus Saccharibacteria bacterium | reverse complement strand
CTTAAAAAAGACTAGCTACGGCAGGTCTTTTTTTATGTAGAAAAATATCACAATCATGTATAATAATAAAATATGAAATTAAAAATTCTTCATTTAAACATTGAAAGAGATAAACATGTCGATAGTGTTTATGAATTATTAAAAACAAGGAATCCAGATGTGGCTTGTTTCCAGGAAATTTTTATGGAGGAGGCAGAGAGAATCTCTAAAAGTTTTGGATATGAATTTGCTTTTGCTCCGCTGGTGATTATCAAAGAAGAAGATAAGCTGAAAGAGTTGGGATCTGCTATTTTTTCTAAAGCACCGATAATAGACATAAAAAAATATCGATACGATGACAACAAAACAGAAATTACCCCCGTGAGAACTTTGGAAGAAATAAGTTCAGATAAAAATGGAGAAAGACCAAAAGACAGATTTTTGTATCACAGTACGCTTCTTTCCGTTAAAATAAAAGGAGATAACGATAAGGACATCACCATATCAACAACACATTTTCCAGTTACAGATCATAGCAATAAAGGGTTGGATGATCATGAGGCTAGGGATCTTTATAAAATAACCGAAATAACTATCACTAGAAATTATTTAGATCGCCTAATTCCGTTTATGCGGTCAATAGGTCAGCCGGTCATTTTTACGGCTGATTTGAACAATCCTAGGGGTGAATATATTTATGACACTATTGCTCATGAATTAGTTGATATCGTTCCATCATCCATAGACAATACGATTGATTCAAAAATGCATTATGCGGGTGGGGGATTGAAGCTGGTGGTGGATACAATAATGACTAGTCCGGACGTTCGTATGGATTCTTTTGAGATTATCGAAGGAGTTAGCGATCACAAGGGGCTAATCGCTTGCCTGGAGATATAGGAATGGGTGTACCTAAAACAAATAAAAATTATAATAATAAAACGTTTTTTGGGTATATTTTTTGACAAATACTTAGATTTGTTGCAAAACGATTTTTGATTGTAAAAAAGCTTGCATTGTTTTTTTGATATGGTATATTAAATGGACAGCAGTGAGTCGCAAGACTTGCAGCTGCGCAAAATTCCGCCTTCGGGTGGTTTTTTGTTTTTAGAGTAAAAATGCGGCTAAATCCTATTTTGGATCTAGTCGCTTTTATTGTGAATTCGCTTTTTTATTAAAATCAAAAGGGATATAATGATTGCATGAATAAAATTATTGCAATAGGAGGCGGAGAGATAGGAAGGCCTGGAACAAAAATTGAAACGCTACTAATAGATAAAGAAATAATCAAACTAACTAAAAAGAAAAATCCCAGGTTGCTTTTTATTCCAACCGCTAGCGGAGACTCGACATCTTATGTTGAAATATTTAACAATTATTTTGGCAAAAAATTAAAATGTCACACAGGCGTCCTTTTTTTAATAAACAAAAGATATTCTCGTAAATATTTAGAAAAAATTATATTAAATGTAGACATGATATATGTTGGAGGTGGTAATACTCTAAACATGATGAACGTTTGGAGAAAAAATAAAATAAATGAAATTTTGAAGAAGGCCACAGAAAAAGGGATAGTCTTGTCTGGGGTGTCAGCTGGGGCTAATTGTTGGTTTGATTATGGATATGCGGGAAGACCGATTGGTTCTAATAAAAAATTATTTAATTTAAAAAAAGTAAAAGGGCTTGGTATTATCAAGGGGTCTTTTTGCCCCCATTATGATTTTGATAAATATAGAAAAATAAAATTAAAGAAAATATTAAAAAATAAAAAAGAAAAAGTTTTAGCAATTGATAATGGTGCAGCAATTGAAATCTTGGAAAATAAGTATAAAATTATAAGTGCAAATGAATCATCAAATGCCCATCTTGTTTTTTATGAAGAAAACAAATATATTGAAAAGAAAATAGCTAAAGATAAATGGTTGGATTTGAAAGATTTATTTAATACTAAAATAACTAAAAAATATGTTAATAAATAAATGGCATAGATATCTAAACATGCCAAAACATGATTTAGGTTGGCATGAAAAGGATCTGAATGAAGAGATGGATGAATTAAAAGAAGCAAAAGGTTTTGTTAATATTTGGAGCGAAATGTCAGACGTTGTTTATGCTTATACACGAGCAAAATATTCAGGACATCTAAAACTAAAACTTCCCTTAAGTAGAGTTCAGTTTATATTTGGATTAGTTTATATGTTACCCAAATATACTATTCGCTGGAAATTTTTTAGAAAAATAGGGAAAAGTTTTGATAAAAATTTAAATATAAATGAAGTTAGAAACCCTAAAAAGATTTATAAGTTAGAAGACATAGCAAATAAATACAATTTAGATAAAGAGGTTTTTAAAAAGAGATCAGAAAAATTATTAAAAAGATGGATACTATTAAAATAATTAAAAAAATTACTAGAATAGTCCTTGTTTTGCTTGGAGCGTTTTTGTTTATATATGGAGGATATGACGACAGCCCCGGGGCGCAAGGGCTCGGACTCATATTGTTGCTGGTCAATATTTGGTTTTTGTTAAAAGATAGCAGAAAGCTACGCGAAAAATAAGATTGTAAAATAGAATATTGAGACCATAGCTGATATAATGTAAACATTATGGAAACAAACACAAATGAACATCTAAGTGGTCAAAAAAATTTAAAATTAGTCAAAATATCTATCATCGTAGCTATCGTCATAGTTATGAATATGTTTTTTAACTATGCAGTTTCTCTGGTTTTTAAGGAGCCAGTTTTTAATGATTATATAAAACAAAAACAAGTGGTAGAAATAATTAATTCAAAAGAAACATGTGTTTCTGTCGGAGGACAATGGAGTGAAAATGCCAAGCCATTAAATAATGGCAAAATAGAAACGGAAGGCTATTGTAATGAAAATTATACCAATCAATTAAATTATGAAAAAGCTAGAAATGTTTACGAAAAAGAAGTATTCATAACGCTTACAATACTGGGGGTAATTTCTTTGATCCTAGGTGGTTTTATTGGTATCTCTACTCTTTCAATTGCTTTTTCTTGGGGAGGTGTATTGTCTTTATTTATCGCATCTGTTCGATATTGGTCACAAGCTGATAACTTGGTTCGGGTGGTGATCCTTGCTCTAGCCCTCGGAATACTCATTTGGCTAGCTGTTAAAAAATTTAATAAATAAGACACAATATAAAATTGACAAAGATTCTATTTGTGATAATTTAAAAAGAAAACACCTTAAATTTACTATTATGAAGAAATGGCTATTCTTTAAAATTATTTATCACACAGACAATGCTCGCCGGCATAATTTTGTAAAATATGTTGAAGATGCGGAGGTGGAAGATTGCATACCACCACTTTTCTGGTTAGACGAAAGTCCTAGTCTGGAAATATATGAGCTCACCCCAGACGGGCAAGAAAAGAAACGCCCAGAACTCTGTGAGCCATTTTTGATTAAACAGAGGGATGCATACATGAGAAATATCTCATGAATATCTCTTTAAAAACTTTTACAACAGGAGGCCCGCTTTTACTAAAGCGGGTTTTACTATTAATGGGTATTTTATTTAAAATCTAAAAGTTACGATAAAAATTAACAGGAGGTTTCATCTGGCGGAAAAAATCTTTTTGATACCCAGGATATCTATCTATTAAATTTTTCATTTGAGGTTTTCTATATAAAGCGTCATTAAAACCAGTTAGATCTATCGCTATACCACTAACAAAAACACTAAAAATAAAGATTAAAACCAAAAGTGCAGGTTTTATTTTGTAGGAAAAATTATATTTCTTAATCAGCCAAAGTCCTAAAACAATACTTAAAATAGCAAGTATAAAAAGCCACCAAGGAAAATTACTAATAGCTGTATCTATTTTATATTGCGCTCCTCGTCCATAATGAGATCTCATACTAAACCTTAAAAGCCCGAACAGAAAGCTAGAGGTTATAATAGAAAAGACTGTTCCAGCAAAAGTTAAAATAGACCCAATAATGTAATAACCTTTTGGTCGTATTTTTATCTTACCTTGTTTAATTTGGCCCATTATGTTTTCTGCAATTTTTAATTCTTTTGACATATGTTTTTCATTATTGTTTTAGCTCTGTTAATTCGGGTTGCGACCGTTCCCATTGGTATTCTCAAAATATCACTAATTTCTTGGTACGTTTTTTCTTCAATATAATAAAGGGATAATGGCTCTCTGTATAAAATCGGAATATCCTTTAAGCAATCACTGATTCTCTCGACATCTTTTTCTTGATCAAAATTTTCTTCTATGTTTTCAGGACTTTCAAAATCTAAGTCATCTAACAGTGGGATTTCTCTGTGGTTTTTCTTTGCGATGTTGATAGCTTGATTGTGAGCAATTTGATATATCCAACTTGAAAACTTTTTTTGTGTATTAAAAATATTTAGATTGGTATAAGCTCGGATAAAAGTTTCCTGAACTGAATCTTTGGACTTTTCTTTGTCTCGAATTAGATTGTAGGTATATCGCAAGAGCTTGTCTTGATAGCGTTCAATGATGATAGCATAAAGTTCGTGGTCTGATTCTATAACCTTTTTAACTACTTCTTCGTCTGTAAGATTAATTTTATCTTCCATCTCTATATAATACTATCAATATTTTAAAATAATTACATCAAGCCCCCATCGTCGGGGGTGATGTAATTAACTATTTATTTTTTTAATTATTTCTAAATCCTTGACCGAACCCTTTTCCAAAAGCTTCTTTAGATGCTCTGCCATTTCCGTTTTTTAAGCCTAATCCTAGCTCTTGCCTTATTTTCTTAGCTCCTTCAATATCTCCATTTTTTGCGAGCTTGTAAGCATCAACAAATTTATCAAAATTGTCTTTATTTACAACTTCAGTAACTCTGCCTCTGTCCTGCATAAGATTTTTCCAAGCCTCGTAGTCTTTGGACTCTAAAGCTTTAACCATCTCAGCATGGCGTTCTTCGCTAAAATTAGGGCCCTTTACATTGATATCACCACGATAGGCTTCAGCGCTTATCCCAGCAACACCTAGAGATCCCAGGATTAAAGCAAGAGTGCCTAATTTTAAGAATGTTTTTTTGTTTTTATTCATTTTATATTTTTAAATAATAATATTAAACCGACCCTCTACTTCTTATACAAAGCCAAGAGGCGATTTCTTTCATTTTTTGAATAATAGATAAAAATGTTACTCTTAGCCAATACCTACCAGTAAAAGTTTTTTGTTTTAAGAGATTATGTGTGATATAGTATTTTCACAAAACAATTTTAATTTATGAGTATTTTATCTGCTATGTTTTTTATATTATTTTTCTCAACCTTTTTATTGGCAAACTATTTATTTTATTTAGCCATAATTAGTTTTTTTGATATAAAAAATAATTTATTAAGAAAGAGTGTTGGTGCTCTGATAATATTGTTTGCTACCTCTTTTGTGTTTTCTTTTGTAATTATCAGGACAAGTAGTATTGAGATGGCTCGATGGTTTTATATTGTCTCGAGTTTGTGGGGAGGTTTTATGATAAATTTTTTTATAGCAACTATTGTTTTATTTTTAATTTCATTCTTAACTAGGTGGAAAAAAGTGAATATAAATAAGCTTATTTTAGCTACCACACTATTTTCTTTGGCTATAATTGTATCTATAGGTGGAATAATTAATGCTCTCAATCCGAAGGTTAAAGAAACAGAAGTTTATATCTCAAATTTACCTCAACAATGGGAAGGAAAGAAAATTGCACATTTATCAGATGTTCACATTGGACCAGTAAATAGAAAAATGTTTCTTGAAAAAATTATAAATAAAGTAAATAAATCTAATGCTGACATTGTCCTTCTAACTGGAGATTTTTTTGATGGCGATGAAAAAGGTATAGATTTTGTCCCTGAGGTTTTGAATCAGTTGAATGCACCCTTAGGAGTATATTTTGCAAATGGGAATCATGAAAACTATAATCATAAATTAAATTTTCAAAAAATATTAACTGAAGGCGGAGTAAATATTTTAGACGATAAAGTTATAGAAATAGATGGTTTAAATATAATGGGAGTAAGTTATCGTGGTCAAGATGAAGGTGGCTTACTCGAAATGATTAATTATTTAAATAAAGGCAAGAACGATAAACCAACAATTCTCCTTTATCACACCCCAGACAAGGTTAGGGAAATAAGCAAGCTGGGAATTGATTTGCAATTATCAGGCCATACTCACGCGGGGCAAATGTTTCCGATGAATATAATTACTAATATTATTTATAAAAGTTTTAATCACGGCCTATACCAAATCAAAGATTACAATTTGTATATATCAAGTGGAGTAGGAACATGGGGTCCTATTATGAGAACAGGAAACCGTCCAGAGATCTCAATTATACGCTTGAATTCTAAGTGAAATTTTTCAAGATAAAGAATAAACCAATAAAAATTATTATTATTCCCACTACTTTTTGTAAATATTCGATTCTTTTGTTGGGGATAGAATGTCTTACTTTAGATATGGCCAAAGAAGCAATTAATGGCCAAAATAAAGACCCTAAAATTATTCCTAAAATTAAAAGAGGGTAACTAATAGAAACAGCTTCAAAAATACCAAGAAAAGTAAAAAGAAAAGTAAATTGAATAATTTCTACTGGGTTGGTAAAAGTAATACCAAAAGCAGAAAGAAAATATCCGTAAAGTGTTTCAGCATCACTCCTTTCACAATTTTTTTTCTTGCTTGAACAAAAAATAACGATACCCAAAATAATGACGATAGTTGAAAAAATAAAAGTAAGGATATCTCCACTTTCGTTATAAATTTTTAAAATTTTAGAATAGCCAAAAAGAAAAGCAATAGCATAGACTAAATGGGCAAAAGTAGAACCGATTCCAGAAATAAAGCCCGCAAGGAAACCATCTGTTGTAGTTCTTTTGATATATATGAATCCAACGGGACCAGAGGGGAAACCAACTACGAGTCCAATTAAAATACCTTTTAGCAAAAATAATAAGCTTTCCATATAAGATTATTTTATAATACCATAAAATTCATACTAATCCAGATTATTTTAAAAAAAGTTATCCACAGGTTGTGTTGACTTATTTTTTGGACATGCTATATTAAATGAACAGCAGTGAGTCGCAAGACTTACAGTTGAGCAAAATTCCGCCTTCGGGTGGTTTTTTGTTTTTATAATCAATGAAGCACCCATCTCTGGGTGCTAATTTTATTTTTCTAATAATTCCAGTATGGAATTGATGGAATCTTCTATTTCAAGATCCTCTTTAGATTTAAGGACGTCGGCTTTTGTTTTATAGCCTTGAACATAGTTCTTAAGAACAACGATAGGAGTAGCCAATTTTACTAATTTTTCGGCAAGGTCGGGATCGTTAATTTTTGAAGATATCTCCGTCAATTTATTGTATTCAATTTTCATTAAATTATAAATGTAGGGAATAAAGTCGTTTTTTTCAAAATCGACATCTTCTAGTTCGTTAAAGAACAAAAACACAGAAAGATGATTTCTAAACTTGTCCGAGATTCTTTCCTCTTGAATTTTTTTCATACCTCTATTTTTTTAAAAAGTTTTTATATTTTTAACATTTATAGACTTTTTAGTCAAAGTGTGAAATCTAACTTATTTTTAAATAGCAAATAGGGTTTTCTATTATTTTTGTGTTTTGTGATAAAATATAAATATGTTAAAAGAATTTAAACAGTTTTTATTTAGAGGAAACGTCGTTGATTTGGCTGTGGGTGTTGTTATCGGAGCAGCTTTTGGAACCATAGTGTCATCTTTGGTTTCAGATATAATAACTCCGTTTATATCAGCAATTGTCAAATCTCCTGATTTTTCTGGCTTATTCTTTACGATTAATGGTAGTAAGTTTATGTATGGTCACTTTATTAATGCGCTTATTTCATTTGTGCTCATTGCTTCATCGATATTCTTTTTTGTAGTAAAGCCAATGAATATGTTGATTGCACGGTCTAGGAAGGAGCCACCGTTAGATCCAACAACTAAAAAGTGTAAAGAGTGTCTTAGTGAGATACCAATAGACGCCAAGAGATGTGCTTACTGCACGGAACTTTGTAGTTAAAAACTAAAATAAAAAAAAGTCACGCTGGTGACTCTTTTTTATTTTAGTTTGACTTAACGCTAGGGCAGTGATAGTATCAGAACGAAATGTAGATTAAATAAAATGAATTAAAATGAATGATAAAAAAAGAGAGCAACTCTACAAGAAGAGACTCTCGATTCAGGAGAGAATAGGTAATCCTGAAAGGATGTCACTTAAAAGAGCCGAAAAGGTTGTTTTAAAGAGGTTTTTTCATGATCCCACTATTCATCAGATCTTTATCGAAAGACCTGATATAACCAAAAGTGTCGGAATTGATTTTTGTAAAAAAGTCAAAAATCCGAGAAATTGGTTTTTGTTATTTGACCACAAAGTTTTAAAGTTTTCTGTTCCAGAGATGTTTTATTGGGCAATATTAGCTGATAAGTATTACAACAATTACAGCACTATGGCTCAGCTTTCAACTGGACAGATGTCTACAAAATTTTTTGATTTTTCTATTTTATCAAAAATCCTAGAAAGAAAAGATGTTCTAGAATTTATAAAAGAAGAATCAATTGTCAAATTGCTCCTACTGAAGATTAAGCTAAACAGTGAAAAGCTTAATAATTTTATTGGAGCACACAGAAAAGATATATGGGAAGACCCCAAAGAGATTATTCCTGTAAGATTTTTCTCGCTCTTAATGGTTGTAATAACTTACATACCATTAAAAATTATTTTGTCTTTACACCTGGATACTTATCTTCAAGTAATATTAAACAAGAAACGCTAAAATTAATCATTATATTTTTAGCGTTTTTTCTTTTTGCTTAAAATGGTTATTTAATATATAATTAATAAACAATTTATTAAATAATTTTTAAACACAATATGGCAAAAAGAGCAACAGCGTTAATCGCGCACAAGAAGTCTAGACATTCTCCAAAAACCACGAAGAGACTAGAAGCTAAAAAGGTTATGTTAGCAACGAAGAAAGATAAAAAGAAATCTGTCGCAAAAAGATAATTCTAAATTACCCAATAAAAAGTAATGAGAAGAAAATTTGAAAATTTAAAATTCACGATAATTTCTACTTTGGTGATAATCATTTTTGGAGCACTGGGCTATTGGGCTTTTTCGACTATTGAATCTGGTACGGGGCATATTAATTCTCAAGAACAAAAAGAAATAGTTCAAAAAATGAAGGATTTGACTGATGAGAACTATCAACTAAAGAGACAGTTGAGTTTATTGGAAGAAGAGCAAAATCAAGCAGAACAAATAGAAATAGAAGCAAAAAATCTAGAAGCTGAAAAAGTGGCAGAAGAGCCAATTAA
>CAZBHU010000011.1:0-10128 GCA_964492035.1 uncultured Candidatus Saccharibacteria bacterium | reverse complement strand
ACTTTTTTAAGAATGAATCCTTCGGATCCAATCTCTTTAACTGTTGTTTTAACAACAGTTGTGGTTTTAGTGTCCTTGTTTTGGCACGAAGCCATGGTTGCCACAGCAAAAATGACAATAAAAACAAAAGAAATGAAATTTTTCATTTCATGTTTGGTTCAGTATTACCCCCCCTGTCCCCGGTTTTAATTTTTAACTCAACTTAAATCTTAATAAAATTGTATCACAATAAAATAAAAAAGTCAATACTTGGATACGATTTGAGATGTTTTTGGATCTGTGTATAACTCGATTGACTTAAAATTCCATATGGGCTACCCTTAAATAGTAGGGTTCTTAAGTGAGCCCTAATTTGTACCGAAATTCAAAAATAGCCTTATTTATTGGGCTTTCCGAAAGATTGTAACTTTTACACAATAAGCACTCAGACTTCAGCTTTCGCTTTGGCGGTCGGACTAGAAGTTCCTTTTGTGGAGGTGTGAATGTGTAATATATTTATTTTATAGAAAACCAAACTACAAAAGCAGAAGAGGGTTCATATTCTTTAAAAAGCCCCTTTGCTAAAATAGCTTTATCTAATAAGTCTTTTACTACAAAGGCCTATTTCTTTTTGGCATTAACAATAGCTTTTACCAGCATTCCAGGCATAGCCAGTGCTGGTCTTTTTTCTAATTTACTGGGTAACAGCACCAATACTGCCGAAGGATCAGTCGCAACCGAAGAAGAAGGAGTTGTGCACAACTCTCAAACTATGCCCCTTTTGGAAACCTTTATTAATCCAGATGCAAAGAATTTGCCCGAAGAAGAGGCCATCATAATTCAAGACGACTCTTTTATATACAATAATGGACTAGCTGGTATGGATGTCTCATATGAGAAAAGCACTATTTCAGACAAAATGTATGTTTACACTGTTCAAAAAGGAGATACTCTTTCAGAAATAGCAGAGCTTTTTGATATTTCTACCAACACTATTCGTTGGGAAAACAAAATTTCTGGAGAAAAAATCTCTGTTGGTCAAAAATTAAACATTTTGCCAGTAACTGGTGTTAGACACACTGTTCAAAAAGGAGATACGATTGCAAAAATTGCTAATAAATACGAAGCCGAGTCTGAAGATATATATATCTTTAATGATTTAACAAAAGAAAGCACTTTAGCAATTGGGGATATTGTGTTCGTGCCAAACGGTATCATTGCTCAAGTTGCCCCAGTTTCGTCTGGTAAAGTGTCAGCCGGAGTAAAGTCTTCAAACACGAAAGTCCAATCTGGTTATTACATTAGACCAGTTACGGGAATTGTGACATCGCCCTACGGATCAAGAAGAGCTGGATTCCATTATGGAATAGATATTGGCAACAAGAGAGGTACACCTATAAAAGCAGCAGCTTCTGGAACTGTTATTAAAATTGTTAATGGTTGTAAAGAAGGAAATTCTAGTTGCGGTGGAAGATATGGTAATTATATCGCAATCCAACACGAGAATGGCACAAAGACAATATATGCTCACTTAAATAGTGTGGGGGTTTCATACGGACAAAAAGTTTCTCAGGGTGACACAATCGGAACACTTGGAAACACAGGAAGATCAACAGGTCCACACTTGCACTTTGAAATTGAAAACGCTAATGGTTCAAAAATGCGCCCTACATTTTAAAATCAGTTCTCATTAAAATACCAGATGATGAATCTGGTATTTTAATTTAATAGATAAATAAAATTATTTTTTAAAAAACTAATTAAAAATTTTCACCCCACCATCGCTTAAAATTATTTTTTAAAAAACTAGTTAAAAATTTTCACCCCACCATCGCTGTACGCGATCGCTTGTGTTGATGGTGATTACAACATGTAACCCTTTTCTAATTTAAAGGTTTTAATATTATTTTGAATTTTTATTTCTTTAATGTAAGCAAGAAAATTTTTTGGTAGCGGAGAAGGCCCAACCCAAACACTCTTTTGTATCATTTTATAACCAAACTTAATAAGATGCCTGCGCAACCATTCTCTTTCTGGTTTTTTCATTTCTGGAACATCAAAGATTAACAACAAGTCTTTTCTTTGACCTTTTTTAAAATTAGATTTAAATACTTGCAAGGATTTATTTCTCTTCTTTAAATAATACCTACCTCTATTGGTTATTTTTATATTAGAATTTTCATAAGTTATTAATTTTTCAGAATGAAGTTTATAGAAAGAATTTTTTATGGATTGTTTTTTATAGATACATAAAACGGGAAGCCCGAGTATGCTTACTGGGACTCCCTTATACCGAGCAACTGGGGTGTTTAAAGTTTTTAGAATTTCTTCTTTTATACTCATGGCGTGCTATCGCGTATAGCGATGGTGTTTTTGGGTGGTAAGTAATTTTATAAATAAATAAATGGTTTAAAAAGTTTTTTATTTTTTTTAATAAATTATTTTAATAAATTTCTTTAGGTCGATATTGAAGAGCTTCTAATATGTGTGAAGTTTCTATTTTTTCACTACCTGCAAGATCGGCGATGGTTCGAGCGAGCTTGATTGTTCTGTGATACGCTCTCGCTGACAATTGAAGCCTCTCCGCGCTTTGATTGAGGATTTTTTTTGTTTCCTCATCAAGTGGTGCATAAATATTTAATTCTTTTACGTTCATGTCGCAATTGGTGTTTATTTTTCTTTGAGCATTCTTAAATCTTTTTGTTTGAATTTCTCTAGCCTTCAAAACTCTATCCTTTATCTCTTTTGTTGTGTCACCTTCTCTTTGGTCATTCGATAATTTTTCAAAATCGACATTGCCAACAGTCACCCACATATCTATGCGGTCCATAATAGGTCCAGATATTTTTCTTTTATATCTATCCAAATCAGATGGTTTACAAATACATGCTTTTTGTTTGTTACCTTTATTTCCACAAGGACATGGATTCATGGCTGCTATTAAAATAAAATTAGAAGGAAAGATGGCAGATCCTTTGGCGCGAGAAACAGAAACAAAATTATCTTCTAATGGTTGACGAAGAGCTTCAAGGACCCTCTTTTCGAATTCAGGAAATTCATCAAGAAATAAAACTCCTCGATGAGCCAGAGTAACTTCCCCTGGTTTAATATTTTGACCACCACCAATCATAGAAACATAGCTAGCTGTATGGTGAGGAGAACGAAAGGGCGGATCAGTAATGATAGTATCTTCTAATAATCCTACAACAGAATGAATACCGGTAATTTCAAGACAATCTTCGTGACTTAAATCAGGTAGTATCTTAGAAAAGACTCTCGCTAACATGGTTTTTCCTGTTCCTGGAGGCCCAGACATGGCGATGTTGTGTCCTCCGGCAGCTGCAATTTCAAGCCCCCTTTTTGCAACCTCTTGACCTTTAATATCTGAAAAATCTAATCCACTATTTTTTTCAATGTGTAATATTTCTGTTTTTGGAGATTGTTTAATTTTAGGCTTTTCTGCTTCTAATAATTTTCCGTTGCGATCTCTTTTTGGGATAGAAATATGATCAATGACTTCTTTTAAATTTTTGGCCCCATATATTTCAACACCCTCAACTAAAGCAGCCTCACTGGCATTTTCAGCAGGAAGAAAAATTTCTTTAAAGCCAAGCCTTTTGGCTTCTTCGGCTAAAGGCAGGGCTCCTTTAATTGACCGAAGATCACCATTAAGAGAAAGTTCTCCCAAAAAAATTCTACCGTCTGGATTAAAAAATATTTCTTCTGCAGAAAGTAAATAAGCCAAAGCAATAGCAAGATCAAAATATGGGCCCTCTTTTTTTAAGTCAGCGGGTGATAGTGAAATAACAATTTTTTGTTGTTGATTCTTTGGTGAAGGATAACCAGAATTTTTTAAAGCAGAACTCATCCTATCTTTAGATTCTTCTACTGCTTTATCGGGAAGTCCAACAACCGTAAAACTGTGAAGAGTTTTGTTGGTTATATCAACTTCGATAGTTACGAGTTTGCCTCGAAGTAGATTTGTTTGAGCTGTATATATTCTTGAGAACGACATATTATAAAAACAAAATCACCCCAAAGATTGGAGTGATTTTGTTGGTTAAACTTTATTCATGCAAACGGTGCAAGTTGCAGCAGATGGATTGACATCTAATCGATCTTCATCAATCTTGTCCCCACAAACTTCACAGACACCATACTCACCTTTTTCTATTTTCTCTAGAGCTTTTTCTATTCCAGTTAATTTCTTTTCTAAGAAATTAACCCGGGCGGTTCTTTCTTCGTAGTCCTCAGATCTTTCTGCCATGTCTGCTTCATCGGGAACTTCTTGGTTGATTATCTCTGTTTCAGGAACAGCTTCCCAGTCACCATGCTCATCTTTTTTAGCAATGAGTGAAATATCTTCCTCTCCTCGGATTTTTTCTGCTATTAGTAATTTTTTGTATTTTTCTGTATTCATTTTAAAGAGTGAAACTGGTTCACTGTATTAGTCTCATAATTGCAACCTTAAAATCTATTATAATCTTATCATTTATAAAATAAATGACAACAATCTAAAAACCCTTTATTTAGATGTTTTTATTGAGGGTTTTTTACTAAAATAGCATTAATCATTCTTTTTAGAACTTCAGCATTTTCAGTTACTACTAGGATGTTTTTGTTTACAAAAGAGTAGTATAAGATTCCTTCTCCGTTTAATCCATATAGCACCCTAGCATCTTTGTTGTTGATAATAATATCTCTCCATTCTTTTTCAAATAAAGCACTATCTGAATCAGAAATAGTTATATCAAAAAGAATAAATAAATCATTGAACATAGATTTTTCCCAGTCTAGCATGGATGCATAAGCTAAGCTGTAATCGTTAATTCCAAAAATTAAAAAGGCAGATGACCCCCCAACATCCAGTCCCCCTTTATATTTACCAAATAAGAATTCCTGAGACATTGATCTATTAAGAGAGTCGGGGGCCGTGGATTTCAAAATTGAAAGTAAGTCGTTTTTAGAAATTTGTTGTTCACCACCTGTTTCATTTTTTTGCATAAAGAAAAGTGCGTTAGAGCCATTTTTTTCTTCGGGTTCTTTTGAGTGGATAACACTAATCAAACTCATAAGACTGTTTATTTTGGTCGAATCAATTATGATTGCATTATCATAATTGATAAATGTTCCTATGCGAGGTTTTTCTTTAACGATAAGATTTTCGCGGGCTTTTTTTTGGTTAATCAAATAGTATGAACCAAAAATTGCTCCAGCTATAAAGATAAGGCTACCGATAAAAAATAAAACCTTAGACGATTTTGAGTTTCCAGCTCTTTGGGATTCTTCCTGCTGTTCCCTCCTCTCTTTTTCTGCCATAGCAATCTTAATCACTGAAATTTGATTTTCTCGAACAGCTTCAGCCATATCAGAAGAAAAAGTTCTGATCGTTCTTGCCTCAATATTTTTTTTTGGCTGTTCTTGTTTTTCTTCCATATGATTAATTTAGAATTTCACTTTTTAGAAATTATTTTTCAGTTGGTTTTGGTTTAAAGAATTCCTTATCGGCTTCTTTGATTGAAAAACTAATTCTGTCGCGCTCGTCAACTTTGATAACTTTAACAGGAACAATGTCTCCTTCTTTAATAATATCAGAAACTCTTTCAACTCGAAACGGTGCTATTTCTGAAATATGAACCAACCCTTCTGTGTCTTGCCCTACTTTCACAAAAGCTCCGAAGTCCATGATTTTAACAACTTGGCCAGTTGTGGTTTCTCCTACTTTCCATTCATGAGTCATCTCGGCAACTATTGCAAGAGCTTTTTCAGCGCCACCATTTTTACCAGTAATAAAAACGGTCCCATCTTCTTCTATTGTAATTTCTGTTCCAGTTTTTTCACGAATTGCATTGATGTTTTTACCTCCAGGTCCAATGACCATACCAATCTGATCTTTATCAATTTTGATGGTTAAAATTTTAGGAGCATTAGGAGAAATATCTAGCCTTGGGCTTGGAATTTCTTTTTCTATTGCTTCAAGTATTTCACCACGAGCAATCCGAGCTCTTTCCATTGCCTCTTTTAATATTTTTGGTTTAATACCTCCTACTTTAATATCTAGTTGAATAGCAGTAATCCCATTTTTTGTTCCAGCCACTTTGAAGTCCATGTCTCCATAGTGATCTTCTGGACCTTGAATATCTGTTAAGAGGACATATTTATTTTCATCTTTTTCGTCAGACATTAATCCAATTGAAATTCCAGCAACGGGAGTTTTGATCGGAACACCACCATCCATAAGTGCAATAGTAGAAGCACAAATCGAAGCTTGAGAGGTTGAACCATTTGATGCTGTTGATTCTGAAACAACTCGAATAGAATATGGAAAAACTTCTTTGCCGGGGATGACAGGGATTAATGCTTTTTCGGCCAAAAATCCGTGACCCATTTCTCTGCGTCCTACTCCACCAACTCTACCTGTTTCACCACTTGAGTATGGAGGAAAATTATAATGGTGCATAAACCTCTTTTTCATTTGAGACTCCATGCCTTCTATGATTAATTTATCTTCAGGTCCTCCAAGAGACAGGATAGACAAGACGTGTGTTTCTCCACGATAAAATATTCCAGAACCGTGTAACACCGGAGAGATACCCCCTGCCTTAGCAAATAACTTACGAATTTCGTCTATCTTTCTTCCGTCAGCACGTAGTCCTTTTTCAAGAGCCATCTTGTGAAACTTTGAATCTAGATAAGTATGCAGATAGTCTTCTGCAACATCTCTATAAGCTTCATCTTCTTCGTATTTTTCTTTTAGAATTGTTTTCCAAAGTTCTTCTGCTTCGCTTGAAACTTTTTTACTTTCACTAGTAAAAAGTTTTTCTTCTAACATTGGATGAATTTTTTCATTAAACAATGAGATAGTTTCTTCGGTGATTTCAATTTTAAGGAAGACCATTTTTTCTTTACCAAGTTCTTGTTGAAGTTTCTTTTGAAAATTTTCCAGCTTTGAAATTTCTGAAACAGCAAGATCGAAACAATTTCCTATTTCCTCCTCTTTTAATTCAAAAGCCATAGCTTCGATCATGTTGATAGTTCCATCTTTGCCACACACTAAAAGATCTAAATCATACAGAGATTCTTCTGCACTCGGAATATAGTTATTTATTTTTATTTCTTGTTCGCCTTTTGCTTTTCCGATTTGAACTGCGCCTACGGGTCCTGCCCAAGGAATATCAGAAAGGTGAATTGCTATTGAAGCAGCATTTATTCCTAAAACCTTAGGATCAGCTTCCCCAACCGCTATAACTGTAACGATGACCTGAACTGCATTTTTAATGCTTTGATCAAAAAGTGGTCTGATTGTACGATCAATCATTCGAGAAGCTAGGATGGCTTGGTCGCTCGCACGACCTTCTCTTTTATTGTATTGTCCACCAAGAATTTTTCCAGCAGCATAATATTTTTCTAAATATTCGACAGTCAGGTTGAAGAACCCAAGATTTCCGCTAGTTGATTTGGAGATAACAGCCGTTGCCATTACAACAGTCCCCTCGCTTTTAAGGATAACTGAACCATTGGCTTGGTCAGCTAGATCACTAAATAAAGCGGTAATTTTTTTACCACCAATCTCTATTTCATATTCTTTGCTTTGCATGTTATTTATTTATCCGAGCTTGGGGTGCTGTTTGGTGAAGCACAACAAAACTCAAAGATAAGCTAATCTTCAGACTCTAGTTTTGAAACCGATAAAGATTTCAACGCTATCTGTCTGAAGACTAACAAATTAATTTTTAATATACTTATTTATAACATAAAAATGACTTAAATTCAAAAACCCTCCGATCTCGATCGGAGGGTTTTTGTTAGTAAATCAAGTATTTACGATAGCTGTTTGAAAGATCCAAAAAATCGTCTGCTTGTTCTTTTAGTTTCATGCTAGCTGATTTTCCAAATGAAACAACTTCAACTTGGACTCCAGATGTACTCTGAAGGTATTCAACAAGAGGAACGAAGTCTCCGTCTCCAGCAATTAAAACGACGGCATCTAGCTTTGGGGCCATCTTCATAGCATCGACTGCCATTCCGACATCCCAATCACCCTTCTTTGCACCACCTGAAAAAATTTGTAAATCTTTTGTTTTGGTTTCAATTCCTAATTTTGTAAGTGCGTCAAAAAAATGTTTTTCTTCTCCGCCTTCGCTTGTGATAACATAAGCAATTGCTCGAACAAGTTTTCTCCCGGCGACTGCGTCTTTTAACACAGCACCAAAATTAACTTTTCTCTTATATAAATTTTTTGCAGAATGATATAGATTTGATGTATCAATAAAAACTCCTACTCGTTGTTCTTTGTGTTTGATTATACTCATAAAAATTATTTTATTATTAAAAAACTCGACCCTGTTAACATGATACTACTTTTTAGATCAACAATATAGCCACAAACAAAAACCCTCGACACAAGGTCGAAGGATTTTGTTAAGATTTAATCTTTTTGGTTTCTTCTAAGAATTTCTCTTTGCTCTTTTTTTCAATAGATTTCAAATGAGTTCTTCTATCTGCAACCATTTTAATTAATCCACGGCGAGAGTGGTTGTCTTTCTTGTGAACCTTTAAATGGTCTGCAAGTTCATCAATCCTCTTACTCAAGATGGCAATCTGAACCTCAGGACTACCAGTGTCTTTGTCGTGTTTTTGGCTCTTCTTGATAATGTTTTGCTTTTTCTTTGTTGTTAACATTGCCTAAAAATAGTAGCATAAAATCACTAAAAAAGCAACTGGCCTACCCCCTTGTGTAAAAATTAGCTTAGTATATAATAATATTATACCTATTTTATTAGGGATCGTTTGCAAACGGTCGAGTATTATATTAGTTAGCGTTTGTGTTTTTTAAAAAAAACACAAGACTAAAATAATGAATAAACAAGCATTAGTAGAAATGGTTCACGAAAAACTTGGAGGAACAAAAGTTCAAGCTGAGGATGTAGTGAACAGCATGTTTGACGCTATCGTTGCTACTTTGAAAAAAGGTGGCGAGGTATCAATAGCAGGTCTAGGAATCTTTTCAGTTAAGGCTCGTGCAGCACGCATGGCTCGTAATCCTAAAACAGGAGAACAAGTAAAAGTCGCAGCTACAAAAGTTCCAAAGTTTAGAGCAGCAAAAGCTCTTAAAGACGCTGTCAAATAGTTTTATAGAATAGTTACTTTTAAAAACCACTCAATTCTATCTAGAGTGGTTTTTTATTTTGCTTCCCCTTTGTTAAATTAGTGGGCTCCAGCCAAAAGAACCATTGCAAGAATTCCGATTAAGATAGAGGCAATCTGAAAAATAGAATTCCAGCCTCGAGAATTTTTGTGTAGGATTGGGATTAGGTCAGCAACAGCGACATATATAAATCCTCCAGCCGCAATTGGTAGAAGCCAAAGCGCGAAGTTCTCTATAGTTGATCCAAAGATAATAACCATTATTGTTCCTAAAATAGCTGCTGTCGCAGAAATAAAATTATAAAGAAGGGCTTTCTTTTTAGAGAATCCAGAATGAATTAAAACAGCAAAGTCTCCTATTTCTTGGGGTATTTCATGAAGAATGACGGCTATTGTCGTAGCAACACCGAGAGGAATACTAACAAGAAAACTAGCCCCGATGATTATTCCGTCAATAAAATTATGAAAACCATCGGTAAAAAGAATCATTCTGCCGGCTGGGTGAACTTCGGAATGTTCACAATCTTCGCCGTGGTGGTGCCAGTGAATAAATTTTTCTATAACGAAAAACAAAAGAATTCCTCCAATTATCAAAAGGCTAACAGATTTTTCTCCTAACCCACTTTTAAAGGCTTCCGGAATTATGTGAATGATTGACCCTCCGAGAAGTGCACCAATAGCAAGACCAATAAAACACCCGATATATTTTTTTAAAACACTTTCCTTGATGGCAAGAGAAAAGATCCCGACAAAAGAAACAAGCCCGACTAATGTCACGCTCAAAATTGCATATAAATAATTTGTAATCATATCTTTATATTATAACAAACGTGTCAAGATTAAAAAAATTTTAAAAAATTGTTTTTATTAAAAAATATGCTAATATATAGTGGTTATCATCGAGGTTTGGTTTTTGTTTTAGTTTTGAAAATAATATATCGAGGTGTGGTGTAACGGCTAACATTCCTGTTTTGGGAACAGGCGACTCCGGGTTCGAATCCC
>CAZBHU010000010.1:0-10326 GCA_964492035.1 uncultured Candidatus Saccharibacteria bacterium | reverse complement strand
GAGGCTCCTGTTGAATCAACACACCAGCTACCTCCTCCTTTAAGGGGAGCTGAAACCGACCAAGAACTAGCCCTGGAACCACTTGTGCCACCTAATACACAAGTCGGGGCAGCGTTTGCATTTGTTATAGACGCTCTCATAGAAGTAATTGTATTTTCCATGAAGACACTATTTGGTGTGGTGCAACTAGAAACAGGTAGTGTTGCAACAGTAACACTACTATAACCACTATTTGTATCATAGTACATTTCTGCTTGTGGTCTCATATTTGCTAAATTGTTTTTGATTGCTGCATCATTACCTTTATTTCTAGCTGTGTTTAATGATGCCAACACAACTGATGACAAAATACCAATGATTGCGATAACCACCAATAATTCTATCAATGTAAAACCTTTATTTTTGTTCATATTTATAAAATTGAATTCAATTTAACGACTATTATAATAATATAATTATATCATTTATTGTATTTAAAAAGCAAAACGCTAAAAGTCTTGAGACTTAAAAAGTTTAGCATTAAAAACAATTACGCTCCACATTTTCCATCCGTATTTGAATCTGTCCCAGAAACAGAGGCTCCTGTTGAATCAACACACCAGCTACCTCCTCCTTTAAGGGGAGCTGAAACCGACCAAGAACTAGCCCTGGAACCACTTGTGCCACCTAATACACAAGTCGGGGCAGCGTTTGCATTTGTTATAGACGCTCTCATAGAAGTAATTGTATTTTCCATGAAGACACTATTTGGTGTGGTGCAACTAGAAACAGGTAGTGTTGCAACAGTAACACTACTATAACCACTATTTGTATCATAGTACATTTCTGCTTGTGGTCTCATATTTGCTAAATTGTTTTTGATTGCTGCATCATTACCTTTATTTCTAGCTGTGTTTAATGATGCCAACACAACTGATGACAAAATACCAATGATTGCGATAACCACCAATAATTCTATCAATGTAAAACCTTTATTTTTGTTCATATCTTTGTTGTCTAATTAAATTAAAACGACCCAGCAAATTAATATATTTTTAATATAGCACTTTAAAATGTTGTTTACAACCTTTTTATTAAAAGATTAGTTAATTCCTCCTGCAATGTTGTATATTGGCAGAAGGATCGAGGACAAAAGGACACCAACCCCAAGACCTAGAAACACGATCATGATAGGTTCAATCAAACTTACAAGTGTATCTACTGCATCATTTACTTCTCTACTGTAAAACCTACCTAATGTTTTTAAAATATTTCCAAGAGAACCTGTTTCTTCTCCCACCTTAATCATTCCAGACATAATCGAAGGAATTTCTGGGTGTTTTCCAAAAGCTAATGATAAGGAGCTCCCACTTTTCACTGATTCTGAAATATCTTTTAAGAGATTTTCATAAATCTTATTCCCTACCACCGCACTCGTCAGCTCTATCGAGCGAACTATTGGAATACTTGCAGAAAGCATCGTATCCATGTTGTCAGATATTCTAGAAAGATATAGTTTGTTGTAGATATTTTTTACAACCGGTAGGGTAATTTTCAATCTATCAAAATATAATTTTCCAGCAGGTGTTTTGGCGTATCTAAAAATATAAGCAAGTAGAGCAATCACCACAACAAGCAAGAATATTCCATAATTTACAAACAAATTACTGACCGCTATAATCAATTTTGTTGATAATGGAATTTCCGTCCCAGACTCTGAAATAATTGCTGCGAGTTTTGGCACAATAAATGTAAACATTAAAACCATAACAACAACGAATATACCAATAACAAAAGTCGGGTATATCAAAGCATTTTTTGTTTTGGATGTAAGCTGATATTGTCTATCGAGATAATCTGCTAAATAAGCAAATACTTGAGTTAATTTACCTGACTCTTCTCCAGACTTAACCATGTTGACGTAGAAATCAGAGAAAGCCTCTTTGTGTTTTGAAAGAGCAACAGAGATGTATACTCCGGATTTAATATCTTCTGATACTTCACCTAAGATTTCAGCAAGTTTTTTATTTGTTGTGTTTTCAGCAATCAAGTTAAAAGCTTTTAGAGCTGAAACTTGAGATTCAAAAAGTGTCGACATTTGACGAGACATCATCACAATATCTTTCATTGGAATCGTCTTTTTTTCAAATATTTTTAAATTAAAAACACCACTCTTTTTTGTTCCCTCTTTTAAAGAAGAAACAATGTAACCTCTTTTTTGAATTGCAGCAATAGCCAAATCTTTATTCACGGCTTCCACCGATCCTGTTTTTCGCTCACCATCACTAGTTATTGCTTCGTAATTAAATAACATAAAAAATTAATTAAAATAATTGTTCTAAGGCTTTAGGGTTTATTGAATGATCGTATGCACTTTCTAAGCTAATTTCTCCTTTTTGGACCAAATCAATTAAACACCTATTCATATCGACCATCCCCTCTCGAGAGGAAGTTTCTAATACTGTATCTATTTCGTGAGTTCTTTTCTCGCGAATCAAATTGGCTATTGCTTTATTGTTTATTAGAAGTTCGTAGGCAGGAATTCTTCCTCCTGACTGTCGTGGTATCAATCTTTGAGAAAATATTCCCAACAAACTGGCTGCTAATTGTAATCTAATTTGATCTTGTTGGTTGGATGGAAAAGAGTCTATGATACGGTCAATTGTCTGAGAAGCATTATTGGTATGTAAAGTAGAAAGCACTAGGTGCCCAGTTTCTGCCGCTGTCACTGCTGCTGCGATAGTTTCAGGGTCTCTCATTTCTCCTATTAATATGACATTGGCGTCTTCACGAAATGCAGATTCAAGCGCACTTAAAAAAGTATCTGTATCTGTCCCCACTTCTCTCTGACTTACAATTGATCTGTCGGGTTTATAAATAAATTCTATTGGTTCTTCTACTGTTATTATATGCCTAGATGATTCACTGTTAATAAAATTAATCATCGTAGACAATGTCGTTGATTTTCCTTGACCTACTGGACCCACAACTAAAAAGAAACCTTGTTTTTTTCGAGCAAATTCTTTAAGAATCACCGGCAAATTCAACTCTTCAAAAGACTTTGGCTTAGGGATAAGCCTAAGAGCAATCGAAGGTGTCCCTCTCTGGAAAAAAGCGTTACCTCTCAATTGCGTTTTTCCTTCGTTAAAACTACTAGAAAAATCTACTGTCTTGTTCTTTTTTAAAATTTCTATTCTTTCTTGGTTAATCAGAATATTTAATATACCATAAACATCTTCTTCGGTAGTTTCTTTGTAATTCGCCAGAAAAATCAGTTCCCCGTCTATTCTAATCGACGGCTTAATATCTGTTCCGATATGCAAATCGGATCCATTTTGATTAATTAAATTCTCTAATAAATCACTAAATAGCTTTTTGTAGTCCATATACAATAATTATACTATAACCATTATTAATTTGCTAGAAATTATAGATTTCTTGTAGGGGGATATCTCCTTTAATGCTTTTTATGATAGCATCTTCCTTGATGGTTATCATCCCTTGTTTGCGAGCAGTTTTATATATTTCTTGCTCTTGAGGATTTTTTAAAATAATATTTTGCATTTCCTTATCTACTTTAAATCCTTCAAATAAAGCAATACGGCCAGATAGCCCTGTTGCACTCTCCTGGTTGGGAACAGCCTCGTATATTGTTTTATTGTTTATATTTAACCTGTTTTTATATTCTATTGGTAGATCTTCAAATTCTTTATCAATAAAATGTCGCATAGGCTCATCTATGGGAATTTCATGCTTGCAACTAGGATGAATTCTTCTGGCTAGTCTTTGAGCCATACACAATATGAGTGTTGGAGCAATCAGATATGGATCAATTCCCATATCGATAAGACGAGGAATCGCGCCGACAGAATTGTTGGTGTGTAGTGTAGAGAAAACAAGGTGTCCTGTAAGCGCAGCTTGAATCGCGAGTTCAGCTGTTTCCCTGTCTCGTATTTCTCCAACCAAAATAATATTTGGGTCTTGACGAAGAATAGATCTTAACCCTGTAGCAAAAGTATAACCAATTTCTGGCATAATTTGAGATTGATTAACTCCATCAATTTTATATTCAACTGGGTCTTCTAGAGAAACGATGTTTTTATCATCTTTGTCTATTTCACTCAACATCGAATAAAGAGACGAAGTCTTACCTGACCCGGTTGGTCCGGTCATCAAGATAAGTCCGTATGGTTTTTTAAGGGCATCGCGGATTAATTTTATATTTTCATCCGACAAACCCAAACCTTCAAGAGTAAATATCCCTTTTTCAGCATCAAGTATACGTATAGCTATCTTCTCTCCGTAATAACCAGGCATTGTTGAAACACGAAAATCAATCTTTCTTTCATTTATTTTTGCAGAAAATCCACCGTCTTGTGGTTTTCTTTTTTCATCAAGCCTTAATTTAGATAAGATCTTAACACGAGCAATAACTCCATTGTAAACACTGATAGGTAAAACTAATGAGGTGTGCAATATACCGTCTATCCTGAATCTTACTCTGACCTTATCTCCTGTATTTTCAATATGAATATCAGATGCTAAGTTTTCTACTGCACTTCTTAATATAACTGCTACTATTTTAATTATAGGGGCATCTTCAACAATTTTTTCCTCTTCTCCAGGCTTCAAAGAATCTGAGGTTTTTGTATTTTCAATAACTACTCCTTGATCGCTTGCATTCGCAATTTCTGAATCAAGCTCGTTTAAAGCCTGGTCTACTTCAATATCTTTGTTGCCCTCATATGCGTAAATAAGATTACGATATTCTGAATTTTTAATTAAAAAAAGCTTAAATGGCTTATTTAATTTCGCTGTAATAAAAGTAAGGGCGTCCATTGCGCGTACATTTTCAGGATTGACTATTCCTATTTCCAAATATGTTTCAGTCAAATTAATAGGAACAAATTTATAGTTTTTAGCCGCATCTATTGGTATCATTTTTAAAGTAGAAGATGGAATTTTTCTAATATCTACTTCCTTTATAGGAATACCAAAAACAGCCTTTTTGGTTTCAAGGATTTTATTTTCATCTACCTTAAGCTCAACCAAAGCGTCGTCTATATCTCCGCTATATTTTTCTTCCGCTAACTTCAAAACCTTGGATGATAGACCCCCATCTATTACCCCCCTTTTTATTAACTCTTCTATAAATAACATACTAGTTTGTAGCAAAAGACACTACATCTCCACAAACCGATGATCCGCTTATCTTCGCACAAGCTTTGTAGAAATAAACCGTCTTTGAATTTAAATCTGAAACACTTTTAACAAAAGTTCCAACAAGAGACTGATTGCCCGCATTGATTGTTTTGCCCATCACGTCTGTTTCTCCATATTCAAAATAAACATCAGTCACTCCAGAAAGAGTCCCTAGTGAGCCGTTTAATACTGCTGTTTTTGCTGTTATTTGAGTTGCTTGTCCAGTAGAAACCATAGTAGTTACAACACTTTTGGCTACCGTCGCTTCGTCTATTGGAGCAAAAGGATTGGATCGCCCAGGAATCGCAGTCCCAATAGAAACCGAGTTGCTTTTTAGTTTTGTAAACAAATTATTAGAGAAAAAAGAACTATCTATTCTAATATTTTTTAGTGAAACTAGTGTAGATAAAAAGGATATGTCTGAATTAATTTTACTGTTAGTAGAGGTTGCTAAACCTGTTTTATTTTCTACCAACTCAGAAGCTGTTGCGCTTGAGGATAAGTTACCATAGGCAACACTAGGAATAGAACCTGATCTTAATTCATTAGCAAAATAAATATAACCAACCCCTAAAACCAACAAAGAAAAGGCTGTTAGAAAAAATTTATTTTTATTTGGTGATCTTTTTTTCATATTATTTTAACCAATAGGTTTCTACTTTTAATGTATATCTATAAATACTAGGATCAAGAATTTTTCTATTTTTTACGTCTACTATTTGATCCCCTGAACCCGAATCTGGAACATTGAAAGATATTGACTTGATATCTACTATTCTCAAATTACTTTCTAAGTCTTTCAAAAATTCCAAAAAGACACTGTATTTGCCTTCTATTGAAAAAGATATTGGGAAAACTCCATATGGCAAATAACTGGCAGGATCATTTTCTGCTACTATCTTCGTTGCCGCATTTGTATCAGAACTACTTCCGTCAGAGTTTGTCTTGACTCCAATTGTCGAATCAAATTTAATATCTCCCACTGGCATACCGTGTAAATTAGCAATTTTTTCAATCTCAAGAATAAGTTCGATATTGTTTATCGTACTTGGCAAAAGATGGTTTAACTTCTCTCTGTCTTTTTCGCTGATTTGTTTATATGATTCTATCAATTCATCCCTAGTTTTTTGTAAATCAGTTGAATTACTTAAGGCAGAATTGTAAGTCGAAACATTAGATCTTAATTCCTTAACATCTCCATAAAGAGGATCTATTAGAAAAAAGAATATCAAAACAGAAGCCGTTAAAAATAGAATTGATGAAATTATTTTCATTTTAGTTATTTATCTCTTCTTGGCTAGATGGTAATGTCGACTCCATTTTTTCGTTTATAATTTCTTGTTGTGAGCTTGTGGGGGTTTGCAATGATGGGGACGTTTTAGCAGTAGGAATCATTGAGCTCTTTTCATAGGACAACAAATCTGGCTCTATATCAAAAGACAAGCTAAAAGTAACATTGTTATTCTTATCTCTTGTTAAATCTGAGAACAAAACATTTTTAAATGAACGTCCTTTTGCGGTATTAAAAGCATCTGACTGTTGCGCAATTGAACGATAGTCTTTAGCTATTCCTTTTATGCTTACTGTGTAGGCGTTAGTCCCTGCTTGATAATCAAAATTTTTGTATTGAACAGAAGGTATCGTTATCTCAGAAAGTCTTGCAAAAAAAGGAGATAGGACTAAGTGTTTGGATAATATTTGAGTAGCAGCTAGTGATTTTTTATTAAACATCTCCAATTCTTCTAATGTATCTTTTTCAAAAGTATCTCTTGTTTTTGTAAGAGAAACAGACAGACCTTCTTCTTGTTTTATTAAATAATTTTTATATAAGTAAACCCCTCCTGCCGCCAAAAGAGTAACAATTAACAAAAAGAGAGATATGCTCGAAAACAAGCTTTTTGGCTCCTTGGATGCGCCATTTCCCGTCATGGCTTTCTTAGGTATAAAAGATGTTTGAAATGAATTGTCCATATTTTTAAGATAATTTATGTAAAGCTAAACCAATAGCAACTGAAAACTCTGGTCCACTTGTTTGTAACACTGGTTGTATAAATGCAGGAGTTTCTGTTTTTGAAAATGGATCAGCGTGTAGAACATCGGCTCTAAAATTTTCCCTTGATGCTTCTAGTAATCCTTTTAGCATTGAGCCTCCACCAGTTAAGAACACTTTACTAACAGTTCTATTATACTTCTTTTGATAATCAAACACAATACTATTTATACTAGTAAAGATGTGATCAACTGACATTTTAACTATTTTCTCTATTCTGGGATCAATCGTGGCGTCCAAACCTACACTTCTCTTTAATTTTTCAGATTCTTCAAAGGTCATATTTAAAGATTGTGAAATGTTTCTAGTGATATCATGAGACCCTCGATTGATAACATGAAAAACCCTCAATATTCCACTTTCGATGATTGAAACTTTAGTTCTCGAAGCTCCAAAATCTACTATCATCGTGGGAGCTAATTCGTGACCTAAAATAGAACGAACGTTACTAAAAATCTCCATTTCAAAAGAGTCACAAACCAAAGAAGTCTTTTTAACAATATCTTTATATTGAGCAATCGTGTCATTGTGTATAGCGACTACAAGAACATCTATTTTTGATTTACTTTGATCAACCTTTGTGTCTTCAAAAGATTCCCCTTCTTGGGGGATAACAAACCAGTCCAAAGCAACTTCTGAAATTGGAACTGGAATATATTTTCTAGCTTCTATGGGGATTATTTTTGACATTTCTCCTTCTGCTATCTTATTTGGAAGAGAAAGAGTAAAAATAAGACTAGACAATGAAGGAATAGCTACGACAGCATTGTTGGTAGTAACGTTAGCCTCCTTCATCAGGTCAATAATTGCTTTTGCTATATCATCAGGCTTTAAATTAGTCACACTTCCAATCTCTGTGCTGTTATATGGACCCAAAGCCAAAACTCCGTACGTTTCAAGCACGGGTTTGCCACCTTTCTTTTTGAGTTGGACGATTTTTACGTAAGAAGAACCTATGTCAACTCCGATGGCTTGATCTTTAGAACCATCATTCTTAAAAGATTTTACCAGACTTGAGAATCCTTCTCTTATAATTTTTTTAAATGACTCATCCATAATTTACAAATTTTATTAACCTTTATATTGTATCATATTTATTATAAAATAAGAATATGCAAATTCTCCATACGACCAAAATAGTTAGTAATTTTATTTTAGGAATATTTTTCCCGATTAACTGTCCTGGTTGCAACAAAAAAGATGAAGTTTTGTGTGAAAATTGCCTTCAGAAAATAAAATTAACTGACAGACAAACCGAAGAAAGCATAATTGCCATTTTTGATTATCGAGATGATTTAATTAAAAAGATTATTTGGCATTTAAAATATCACCACCAAAAACATCTTGGTCAAAAATTAGGCCAAATTATCTACGAATACACAAAAAACGAACTTTCTGACCTTAAAACATTATCTCAAGGTAAACCGATACTTGTGATTCCTGTTCCTGTTTCTAGAAAAAGATTACGAGAACGAGGGTATAATCATTCAGAGCTTTTAGCCTTAGGCTTTTATAAAGAAAACAAAGAAAATCTAGTTTTTAAAAACAACCTTGTTTTTAAAAATCAAGAGACAGAGCATCAAGCAAAAATTACAAACAAAAACATTCGGCTAAAGAATATTAAAAACTCTTTTTCGGTTAATTCTAATTTAAACATCAAAGGAAGAACCATCATTATTGTTGATGATGTAACCACTACAGGTGGAACTTTTTTAGAAATATCAAGAGTCCTCAAAAAAGCAGGGGCTAAAAAAGTTATGGGTTTTGCACTTGCTCATTAGAAGATGAACCAACAAGAATCACATTTGTATATTTTTCTACAACTTTGTGATATGTGTATTCTTCAAGCTGTTTCGAAAAAAAATAAAAAATAAAAACATTCGCCACTACCCCCAGTAGAATAAAAGCTCCATAACTTTTTAGCGATATTTTCATCATTTTTTTTACAAGCTATCAATAGCTTCTTCAACTAGATCCATCGCTTCTTCAACTAGATCCATCACTTCTTCATAGTCTTCATCATTGTAAGCTGTTCGAGCTTCTTTGTATAAATCATTTGCTTCGTCTATTAAATCATTTGCTTCATCCACATCTTCATCGTCATCTTCTGCTTCTTTAATTTCATCTTTTGCGTCATTAATAGCAACCTTTAATTCATCTATTGCTTCTTTAGCCTCAGACTTATCCCCTCCACCAAGATTATCGTAGACATCTTCCGAAGTAGAATAGGCATCCTCAGCTAAATCCAGAGCTTTGGTGTAATTATTTTTGAAGAAATAATTTACTGCGTCAAATAAATCAGACTTGGCTTCGTCTATATCTGACTCCTCGTTTTTTGTACTACCACTCGAATCATCTATTGCATCAAGAGCATTGTCAATCATCTCTATGGCTCTTTTTATTTTATCAGCCGCCTTTTTTTGATCTCCAGAGTAACCATTCCCATTCTTTGCGTTTACCAATTCTTGTTTCAGTGTAGAAATTTGACTATTTAAACTTGCGATAATACTAGCCTCGGAAACTGTTTGATCGCTATCAGAAGGAGTAGTGACTGTTGTATTAGTGGTAGTTGTTTTTGAAACTAAAGAATTATATTTATTTCTTGATTTAGCCCCAAAATAACCTTCAGCTGGATAAACATCGTTATTTATTTGCCAAAGCATAACAGCATCTCTGGTTTTTTCTCCAAAAAAAGTAGTTTCTTTGCCTTTTGAACCTGCTCCGTTGTCAGCAATTTTAAAACCAGACTCATTAAGATATTGTTGAAGACACTTTACATCTTCTCCTTTATCTTTTTCTTTTAAATCTCTAGTAAAATCACAAGTAGCAGCCTCAACATTTGCTCCTATAAAAATCACCCCAAAAACAAATAAAAATTTCAAAAATTTTTTAATCATATCAATAAAAAGTTAGCCTAATAATCTGTTCCTTTATTATCGCACAATCATAATTTTTATTCAATAATTTTGGCGGGCAGTGTGAGTTAAGTACCCACGAGTTCAATCCTTGTAAGGGGATATTAGCATTGTTTAAGATCTATAAACTAGGACTGTGAGTCTTGATTATTTTCAACAAATTTTTTGAAATTTTCTGAA
>CAZBHU010000009.1:0-10380 GCA_964492035.1 uncultured Candidatus Saccharibacteria bacterium | reverse complement strand
AACCACTTAGTGCAAAAAATGCTAGAAAAAGATTTTGCGGAAGATGGAGTTAAAAATCTTTTGATTGATATAAATGGATACCAAAGAAAGAAGTTTGATAATTTAAAAAACATAGCTCATATGATGGCAGAAAGAGCAAAATATTTTAAAAGCAACATTGAGGTTGACCCTATGCCAGCATTCGAAAGAAGAATAATTCATCTGTTCTTAGAAAATGATAAAGAAATAAAAACAGAATCAGAAGGAGAGGGCCCAAACAGAAGAGTTGTTATCAAATATATAAATAATCAGATATAATCAAAAAGCCTAGCAATTGCTAGGCTTTTTGATTAATTACCTTATGTCTAAACCCCAAAGGGTGTAGTCTTTTTTATTAATAAAGAATAGATTATTTTCATCTTTATCTAAAACAAAATTAGTTCCATCAACAGGAGTTTCTTGTGTTGAATCAGCTAGAGTATAGATTTCATTTTCATTTGTGTCTATTTTTACAAAATAGTCATCAAAAGAAACTCGTCCTTGATACCAAACATCCGGGTACTGATTTCCTCGCACAACCGCAGGAATTGAGCAAAAAACATTAATACTATCTTTGCTCCAAATACACTTGTCAGCAAGACCATATGAATCAAGATCAACCTTTTTTCTCCCTTCTATTACATAAGCCATCAATCGAGGACCCTTTGACGTTGTAACACTATATAAAACTCGTGTTCCATCAGGACTTATCTTTGTTGTTAATCCTTTAATTCCGCCTAAAATCTTACTCAATGTTTTATTATTTTGTTTTAAAATATACATACTTCCAGGGGCTACATAAGAAGGTTTTGTGCTTAAATATAAGTTTCCTTTATTGTCCCAAGATGATAGCCATTCGGTTAATTGGTGAGAAAAGACGTTTTGCTTGGCGCCTGTTTCAAAATTTTGAACAAATCCAGTTACAGAGTTACCACTTTTAACCAAATAGAAAAATCTATTTCTGTCTTCTGAAACACTTAAATCTGTAATATTTGTAGGTAAATATTCTCCAGTTGCTTTACCAAGAGAAGCAAGAAATGTACTAATAACATCATTATTTGTTAAATATCTATAAATAGTTGTATTCCCTTCTTTGTTGAAATAGGCTTCGTATATACTTGGAATTGTAGAATTAGATATTTTTTCAGGAGCCTTGTCTTTTAAAAGCATTTTATAAAGGTGTCCATTTTTTCTTTCAACATATCTAATTGCAGGCAAGTTCTCATATTCTGCCACACCCGGCTCTGTTTTTGTTTCAGTAAAGTAATTTAAAGTTGCTGTGTCTAGTTTTCCTGTTACAGGGACACCTTTATTTTTTTGAAATACTTTAATGGCTTCGATTGTTGGTTGGTCAATTACCCCACTTTCAATAAGAGGCTTGGCTAAAGAAAGAGACTTGTTTAAAATCGCTTGTATCTTAGTTTTACCTTCTTTTGTAGTTGAATCAATTTTTATTTGAACCTCTTTTGGTTTTATTGAATCTTCGATTAATGTTTTTTCTTCAGTATAAGTAACTCCTGCAACAGCAAAATCAGTTATTTGGAAAAATCTTGATCTCGTAGTGATTTCTTCCTCTCCCCCACCAATATCTACACCACCATCAATTCCTGGCTGGTCTATGTTTTCACTTGATCCAAAAGGATTAAACTGTTGATACCAAGGAGCTTCTTCTGTGGGGGTGTTTTTGTCTCCCCTGTTAAACCACAGAAAAGATAGAACTAGAATTATTCCGACAATAATGAAAGTGATTATAAAAATTTTCTTTTGCTTTTTTGACATAAAAATTATTGACCAGTTGTTGACCAGTGCCAAGGTTCTTTTCCACTTTTAAGATTTTTAAGTAAAGGCGCAGCATTTTTCGATAGCCACACAAAACAAGGATTATTTTTATTATCAATAGAAAGTCCATCACAACGAAAGTCTATGGCTTTACCAGATTCGTGCATAGAATAACCAGGGCGAGCCGTCTCGGGTTTGCACTGATTAGACGGGGTGTTGTCATTAGGACAGCCGTGTTTAATTCTAAGAGCTTTTTGTTTAGCTGTGCTTCTAGAACCAAACCCCCCAAGTTTTATTCCCTCAGCTTTAGCCTTCTCTAATAATTTTGTTAGTTCTGGGGCAATTGATTTACAAACATTTATGGGTGACGGGGTATTAGGGGCTGATACATTTGTAAAACCTTCTGGACAAAGTGTTTTACTACCAGAAGAGGAATATTCACTCAAGGGTTCTACTTCTGTTTCATTATCAATTTGGAGGGTTACAGAATTACTAGAAGTCTTGGGTCTATGGTATTTAATAAGGCATAAGCACTGAGGGCTATTAATAATCCCAATAGGGCATTTTTTATTTGCCCTTTCGCATTTACTTTACCAAAAATAGATTCTTCTCCCATATACTGAACTCCAGCAATGATCATCATTAAGACAGCTAGGGCTACACATAGACCAATTGCTAATATGAAAATTTTATTTAAATAATCACCCACTTGCTCAGGCGCCTCGGTAAAACCTGCAAAAGGAGCAAGCAGTCTATATTTATCAAGATCAGTAACAACATTTTGTTGCGGTGTAACATTAAGAGCCCCACCAGTTTCTCTAAAAGAATATTCATCTTGTGCTATAGGTTTGCCACTTTTGTCTGAAAGAAAACAGTTTTGCCAAGTGCTATCAAATTGGGTTTTGTCTGCAAAAGGATTATTAGAAGAAGCGGTCATACAATCCCCTTCTTTTGTAAACACCTCACCACTAAGATCTCTTTTGTCAGATCGATAATAACTCCAATATTTTGTGGCGCTATCTTGCGTGGTTGTAGTTGTAGTTTGTGTTGTTTCTGTGGTGGTGGCCTTCGGACTATTCGTGGTTGTAGTTGTAGTTTGTGTTGTTTCTGTGGTGGTGGCCTTTGGACTATTTGTGGTTGTAGTTGTAGTTTGTGTTGTTCCTGTCGTGGTCTTAGGATTAGTTGTAGTTGTAGTTTTGGGAATTTCTGCTGTTTTTTGTAAAACACAAGGACCAGCATCTTGTCTTATTGGTTTAGCTAAAAATTTATTTCGCTCAATATTACATTCTGTTTCTGTGTTGTATGTGTGGACTGTTTTTATTGGTGATTCAGTAAAAGTCCAAGTATCAGCAGAAAAAACATCTTTTCCTAAAATAGTAAAAAGGATTATAAAGATTGCTAGTGTTGGGATTATCTTTTTCATATTATAGGTTTATTATAAAATTATTGGTAACTTTTTGAAATAATTCTTGCATATTTTCAATGGTTAATCCGATATCAATATATCCATCTCGAGATGTGGGTCTTATGGTTATTTCAGATTTTTTATTGGGAGTTGTTATTTCCTCATCATTAATAATCCATTTGTAATCAAAAAAACCCTCATTACCCTTCGTTGCTAGATAATATGGATAAGCAACAAAAGTTGCTTGATCTTCTGTCATTATATAATCATTGTTTGTTGCTATATTAAAAAGAATTCCATCGGTGGGTGATTTTTTATAAAAATTTAAAACTGGATTAAAGGTTGGGATTTCAATTTTTTTACTAGCATTGTAATTACCAGAGACAGATGATGCTTGAACTTCAATATTGCTCGTTTTATCAAAAAGACTATTTTTAAATATGTAAGAATTTCTGTTATATCCAGAAACCTCTTCAATCGTATCGTTGTTATTTTTCCATGTGTAATCTATACTTCCAATACCAGAGGTTATTGTGTTTGAGTTAGGCACTGCGACTACTTTTAAAACACCACCGATTGTAGGTAGGGCCTTCCCTTTGTAAAAAGGTGGAGTTAAAGCGTCAACAGATTCCCACATTAAATCAATATCAGATGGATTAATAACAATTCTCTTCCTAATGGTTGTAGTTTGACCAACAGGACTGATAGTTATATCAAAATAAGTTAAAGAATCAGGCCCTGGAGCTTGAAAAGTGATACTTTTCTTACCTATTCCCGATTGAACAAATCCGGCACTATTTTGCCAAGAGATAATAGCTTTATCTAAATCTGTAGCATAGCTGTTTAAATTAATAGTAACCTCATCGTATGGTTCAGGGTTTTCGGGGATGATTTCAAAGCCAATTTCTTCTTCTTGTACTAGGATTTGTGGATCAGCGCTAGAGACAAGCGGAAATACAATCATTCCAAATATAAAAATTTTAAACAAAAAAGATTTTAATCCAGTATTTTTCATTATTCTTATTATACAATAATATTTACGTATAAACAATTTAAGCTCCACCAGAATTTAAGAGCTCATCCTTTGCTTTTTTGATAGCAAGTATTTGAGAAGGATCAGATGTGATTATTTGATCTTCGGTATAAGAAGCGATTGTTTTAATGGCCACGTGTTTAAGTCCAGCGAAAAAGATTCCCTCCCCTATATTAGCTTCCAAAAGAAGATACTTTTCTTCATCTGTTAGGTTAAAAGTTTTTTGAAGCACATCTACTGTTGATGGTGACTGCTTAAGCAATAACTGAATCGATGAGTTTGTAACAATAGGAACACCGTATGGGCTTTTCATGAAGTCTCCAACATCTTGAGTAATTGTGGCCAAGCCTAACCAATATTTTCTTCCTCTTTTTGCAATAGAAAACAAGAAAGAAGCAGTGTCTTCTGATTTCATCATCCACCAGGCCTCGTCGACAACTAGAAGTCTCTTTCTGATGTTTTTACGAACTGCGTTCCAAATATAGTGAGTAACAATATACATTGCAACAGGTTTCAAATCATCCTCCATGTCTCTAACAGAGAAAACAATAAACTTTTTATTAATATCAACATTAGATGGTTGGTTTAAGAAAGAAGACCAAGATCCTCTGGTGTATTTCACAAGTCTTTGCATTAACGATTCGCTTCCCTCCATTCCAGATAGAACTATTTCAAAATCAGAAAGCATTGGTGGCTCGATATTTGAAAAATCAGACTCGGCAGTGATGTCTTTTAAGGCATATGTTTCAGTAATTGCGTGGTCTATAATAGAGTCTTCTTCTGGACTTAATCCTCCCAACATGATTCTAAACAAGCCGACAAGATTAATAACGTTGGCACGCAACACATCTTCTCCTGTTTCTTCTCCCGTAGGAATAGGTAGATCAAAAGGATTTATGTGGTGATCAGATGATAATGATATATTAAAAAATCTACCACCTACAGCTTCTGCCAAATATTCATATTCTCTTTCTGGGTCAATAACAATAACTTCAGTATCAAACATAAGAGTTCTTAATATTTCAAGCTTTGTAGCATAAGATTTACCGGCACCAGACGTTGCAAAGGTGATTGAGTTGTAGTTTGGAAGCGAAAACCTATCAAGCAAAATAAGACTAGAATTGTGTCTGTTGACACCATAAAGGATACCTTTGTCCTCTGTTAGGTCAAAAGAAACAAAGGGAAAGAGACTAGAAAGAGGCTCAGTATTGAGTTTTTGGCTAATAGCCATAACATCACTTCCAATAGGAATAGAGCTCTTAAACCCTTCGTATTGCTGGAACAATGCAGGTTTTAAATAGACAAGCTTAGCTTCAAGAATTGATTTTATTTCGTTTTCTATTTTAAATAAATCATTTTCACTGTCGGCATAAACAGTAATATACAAGCTAACATCAAACATTTTTTCTTGAGCTTGCATTAGATTATCCCGTAGCTCTTCAAGGTCTCTGTTGGCTGTATCTAGCATCGGATCTCTAACTAAACCTTTTGATTCTCTGATAGAGATTTGACTTTGAACTTCAGCTACTTTCTTTTGAAATGTTCGAAGGATTTCAGCAGTGTCTATTGGGTGTACAAAAATAGAAACATCAAAAATTTTATCCAAGTTTATAATTGGTGAAAACCAATTATCACTAAGATACCTAGGATAAGAAATAACAAAGAATGTTCGAGCTATCTTGTCACCAAGGTTTAATGACTTTGGGGTAATTTGCATTGCTGATGGAGCAATGATGTCTTGAAGCTCAAGAGTTGCGGCCTTATATATTTCGTTAGGTAAAATAGGCATAACCATGTTCTGGTCAGTTATGGATCCTGTTTTTTTGCCAAATAATGAAGAAAATATTCCCATAATTATTCTATTCTAACACCCTGACTTATATCTCCAGGGTTAAATGTTTTATAAAATAGTTCTACGACTTGATCTGTCTTTAACTCAGTAGCTCTAATCCCCATACGACCCAACCCCCCAATAACAACCCCAACTCTCTGGTCTAACTGTGTCCTTTTTTCTTCAAAAGAGATTAGTTCGTTCATTTCTTTTGATTTATTTGCCGCTGCAGCTCCAACATTAATATTTTTACTTCCTCCGCTTAATAAATCATCAAACATTTTTCCTGTTTTAATAACTGTCTCACTATACGGCACAACGATAAAGAAGTTTTTTGTCATAATATTTACTTCGTCTGTAAAAGTTCTGATAAAATCAATGTATTCTTTGGTTTGAATCTTTAAGAGTGGTTCTACTTGATCTTTCATTCTATTTTCAAGAGTCAAAAGATAAGGCCTAATATCTAGCCTCCTTGATTGAATACAAATCTGAACCGTAAAATCCAAGCTATTTAAAAAATTCTGGAATTCTCGTATGATTGCAATTTGCTCATCAGAAGATTTTAGAGACAAGTTCAAAGAAGAGGCTAACAAAACAGCCCTCAATCCCCCATCTTTGAGAACGATGATTCCATTACGAACTTCTTTAATTGGAACAAACTCTTGTGAACTTTTTGCATTAATTGCCATAAAATTTTAGTTAAAACTATTTTAGCTTTATACTAAGCTAATTGTAGCATTTTTTTTGTTTTATAAAAACAAACTTACCTGCTTTTTTCTTGCTCTTGAATATCTAAACTCCAAGCCAAATCTTTTAACTTTCTAGTCGTAGTCATTGGAACTACTGATGTTAATACAGGGGCAACCTCCTCTTTCTTTTTGTCTTCGGGTTTAACAAGTCTTTGTTTCCAGATAAAAAGCTTACTTGAGAATATATAATTTAATCCAGCTTGAAGATAAAAGACAAAAGGTTTTCCGTTTACTTTATAAAAGGTTAGCAAGCCAGCGAGAATACCGACTGGTATTATGAGGAATATAGATATCCAGATCGGCAATACTCTATAAAGGACATACATTATGCCTACCCCCCCAGCCAAATAGATAAACTGCTTGAACGATAACGGTCCAAATATTTTATCTTCTACCTCTATAAATTGTGGAACTCTAAATTGCATATGTTTAAATTATTTCACGATAAGGATCATGTGACTTAGATGGCTTTACCAAGCTAGTATCATTGATATTTTTCATATCATTAATAATCGGTTTTGGAATTGAAAAATCTGTACTCTGTATTCCCCCTGCGGAAAGTTCTGTTTTACGAGTGATACTTGGAGTATCATCATCATCTTCTTCATGCTCTACCCCAATGATCTTTTCTGGACTGGTGTTGTTGATTTTTATTTCTATTGGCTCTTCTTTTTTTGCATATGGTGGGACTGGAACATCGTTGATATCAGAAAAAGATTCAAAATCATCATCTTTTTTAACTTCACTTTCTCTCATAATATTTCTGATTTCTTGGAATATCTTTTCGTTAACTTCGGCTACGACCTCAGAAGTTTTATTTTCATCGAGTGAAAGCTGGGTTTTAATTTGATCCCTATATTCTCCCGAAGAAATCTCATTTCTCATTGACTTTATGGTTAAATCTTCAAAAATCCCAGATTGTTCAATGTTGAATTTATTCTTCTCTGCAATTTGAAATAAAGATTTTTTCCAACCAGAAAGGTTAATTGCTTTTTGAACCCTCTGGGGTAGACCCCCAAACTGTAAATCAACTTCAAGAGATATTGCCTCTTCTTTTTTTAAAATAATTTCTTCGATGTCGGGGGTGATTTTTTTTGCTATTTTTTCAAAAACTTGATCTGTTAAATCTGCAACTAATTTTTCTGCTAGCTCGTCTATCGCAACAATGTCCTCTATCCTAGATAAAAAATTATCATAGTTCCTTAAACCTAGAATAACTACTCCAACTTCTCTCTCAACATCCTCTGTTTCTTCGTTGGTTAATCCATGTTGTATACATATTTCTTCGGTAATATCTATCCATGGAACTAAATTAACAGCGTCTCTTTTTTCTGGAGATATTTTTAATAGTTCTTCATCTATTCTTTTTTTAATTTCTTCTTTCATTTTTTAATTAATTTCTTTGCCTCGTGGACATTATTATGTTATGAGCGGCAATATCTGCATCATTGCTTCTATATTGTCCACCAGTAGAGATAGAGTCAAAAATTGTTTCCCTCCTAACCGTTCCGGCATATTGAACCTTTCTTTGCCTGTTTATCTTATCTATATTTTGTTTTTTGTTCCTTACCTCTGCTGAGAGTTCTTTAATTGATTTCCCAAAAGTATTGCCATTATTAGATCTCTCCTTAGCTTTTTCGAACAACTCTTCGGTTTTTTTGGATTTTTCCTCAGCTTCTCTTTCTGCTTGATCTTTTTCATCCTGAGCAGAAGCTAGAGCCTTTGTTCGAACAATTTCAGCATTGTCTATGTTGGTTTTTTTATGTCGTCTCTTTCTGTTCTCTCGCTTTGAATTTTTATTGTATCCATTTTGTTTTTGGTTGCATCCATTTTGTTTTTGGCATCAATTACGAGTTGCTGGTCTTCTGGATTGGTGCTTCCATTGAATGCTGTTTGGACCTGAGCGTATTTTATTACCGCTTCATCATATTCTCTGGCTGCTTTTTCTTGAGCTGCTCTTTTCTTCTCGCCCGCTGCTATTCTGGCTGCTTTGAGTTTTTCTTTTTCTTCATTTTCTGTTTTTGTGTAATCCTCACTAGCTTTTTTAATTGCTTCTTGTTCTTTCTTGGATGCTTCTTCTTTAGCCGTCTTTTCAACGTCAGCTGCTTTACCAGCTGCTTCTTTTCTTTTATCGTATTCTGATTGAGTTATGTTGCCGTTATCTGTATTAAAACTTCCGTCTTCTCTCTCTGCTCCCTCTCTTATGTTTTTCTTTTCTTCTTTTTTCGCTTTATATTTTGCTTCGGCTTGATCCATTGCTTTTTTGTTTTCTTCTGTGTTGTCTGCTAAATATTTTGCTTGAGCATCTTTAAATTCCTCTTTGGCTTCTTCGATTTCTTTATTTAGTTTCTCTTCTTTTTCAGGGGATAGAAGAGATTCTTTGGTTGCTTCGAGTCTCTCTTCGACATCTCTTAGATCTTTGGCTTCTTTACTATCCTTACCTAATTCAAGAGTCTTTGCCCTCTCTTCTTTTTTCTTCTGTTTTTCTTCAACTGCTTTTACATAACCACCAGCTTTGCCCTTACCAATATCTGCACCGAGTTCTTTTCCTATAGATTGTCCCAGAGAAGTATTTCTAACATCAAAGCTTTTCTTGCTTGTGAAATCGCCAACATTTCGCAATTGCTTAGCCATCATACCTGAAATACCACCCTTCTTTTCTGCATCTATTAATTTCTCACTATTCATTAGTCCAGCACCAAGCTTACCAACAGTACCTCTCATAAGCATTGCTCCTCCACCTGTTAATGCTCCTAACGCGGCTCCACCAACAAACGAAGCAGCAGGTTTACCTATCTTATCTGTTACAAAGCTCGCAATTTCTCCCGCCATGTTGTTCGCTATCTTTTGAGCTTGTTTTAATAAAACAATTATCAAAACAAAAGGAATTATAATCGATAATATATAATTTAATCCTCTAACTTCGGAGCTTCCTGCGGATTGGGCTATTCCAAGACCGGATTCTAAAAACATTAGTATTATGTATAAAAAGAAAACAAAAACTGGAGCCATAAACGCTGTTTTTAGGGTTTCTGGCCACCACTTTGTCCAACCTATATATTGGACATTTTTTAATTGAGGAATTGTGAATGTTAAAAACGCTATAGGAGATAGAACCATTGCGAGCCAAAGACCAATAACTCTACCTATAAAAGAAAGCGCAATTGATAAGAAAGACATCATACCCATCACGTTCACAATAGAAGCCAAGAGTGTGACTAAAATAAAACTTCCAGTGCTAATTCCATCATCCTCCCCTTTCTTTACAGCATTTTTGTTCTGGTTTGAACTTGTTGCAATGTCTTGAGTTTTTTGACTAAGAAGGTTTTGAGGGTTTACCTTAGAAACAATTGTTTCTGAAATTTTTATATATTTATGGTCTTCATCTAAGCCAACTTTGACAGGTTGTCCATTTTCTACTTTTTCAATTTCCACTATTTTTGGATTATAAAAAACACGAGCTAAAATATTGGAAGCATCGATTATCACATGGGTAGCAAATAAGCTAAAATTTATGACTAACCCTATAATTACAACATTGATTACGGTGCTTTTGTTTTTGGCA
>CAZBHU010000008.1:3185-11138 GCA_964492035.1 uncultured Candidatus Saccharibacteria bacterium | reverse complement strand
ATCTCCTTTAGTAACATTACCAACTACCATACCTTCATACACTTCGTCTCCGTGTTCAACATAAAGAACACCTCTTTCCTGTAAAGTCCAAAGAGAAAACGCAACAACCTTTCCCCCTACCATAGCCGTCATCGATCCCACATCTCTTTTCTTTATCTCTCCTGCATATTCTTTAAAACCAATAAATCTTGCCGCTAAAATTCCTTCTCCGCGAGTGTCTACAATAAATTGGTTTCGATATCCTAGTAATCCCCTAGTTGGAATTTCAATTAGCAATCTTACAATCCCTTCTTTTTCATGCATGTGAGTAATCAAGCCCCTTCGTCCTGTAAGTTTTTCTATTACAATACCAGAATATTCATTTCTGACATCAATAGTCACTTCTTCATACGGTTCAAGTTTTTTCCCATCTTCTTCTTTTGTGATGACCCTTGGTTGAGACACTTGAAGCTCGTAGCCTTCTCTTCTCATATTTTCAAGCAACACTGCAACGTGTAATTCTCCTCTTCCATACACCAGGAATCCCTCACGTTCTTCTTCTAGGTCTTCTTTATTAAAATTAATTCTTAAGCCAACATTCATCTCTAGTTCTTTTTCTAATCTTTCTTTAATTTGTCTGCTGGTCACATATTTTCCTTCTCTTCCAGCAAAAGGAGAATCGTTGACTAAAAAGTTTAGAGATATCGTGGGTTCATCTATAGTAATTGAAGGCAATGGCAATGTTTCTTCTTTGTCACAAATAGTTTCTCCTATGTATACATCAGGGATACCTGCTATAACTGCTATGTCCCCTGAAGTTAACACACCAACTTCTTTTCGATTAATTCCTTCAAAAGAAAACATTTTTGATATTTTAGAAATTCTAGTTTCTCCATCAGCTTTTTTTACAAAGACAGGACTGGCTGTTTTTATTGAGCCAGAATAAATTCTAACTATCGCCAATCTCCCTAAAAAGTTATCGTAACCAAGATTGAAGACTTGTGCTCTAAATGGTTTATCATGGTCAACAGAAGCTTCTTTAACTTCCCCCAAGATTAAATCAAATAATGGAGTTAAATTTTTAGATTCTTCTTCTAAATCTAATTTTGCAATTCCTTCTCTGCTAATAGAATAAACGACTTTAAAGTTTAATTGTTCTTCGCTGGCTCCAAGTTCCATAAATAGCTCAAAAACCTCATCCAAAACTCTTTTTGGATTAGACGCAGGTTTATCTATTTTATTTATGACTACAATTGGTTTTAAGCCTAGTTCTAGAGATTTTTTAAGAACAAAACGAGTTTGAGGCATTGGTCCTTCTTGAGCATCAACTAGCAAAAGCACAGAGTCGATAGCTCTTAATACTCGTTCTACTTCTGAACCAAAATCAGCGTGACCTGGAGTGTCTACGATATTTATTTTTGTTCCTTTGTAGTTAACTGAGGTATTTTTTGAATATATAGTAATACCTCTTTCTTGCTCTAAAGCATTTGAGTCCATGGACACACCTTCTTCTATCATTCCACACTGTTTCATCATTTGATCTGTTAAGGTTGTTTTTCCGTGGTCAACGTGTGCTATTATCGCGATGTTTCTAATTTCCATAATTTTAAATGCGACACTAATCCGTGAATTCATGCGAATTTACGAATTTAATTCGTGTCATTCGTCTTTATTTGTAATTTGTGTCGTGTTTGATTATTCTCTCTTTTTAAATAAAAATATCCGCTAACAGCGGACTAACCCTGAACTGAAAATCGCCACAAGGCGAATATGTACTTACTTCATATATTATATCATAAATATAACTTAAAGTAAACATTTTTACTTTTGTGGCGATTCTATTAAAGAAGTTTAGCAATATCGTTGTATGTAACAAAGAGCATTAATAAAATTAAGATTCCAAATCCTACACTATTTATAAAGCCTGCCACGCTGGGCTTTATTCTAGATCCTTTAATTTTTTCTATCAACAAAAATAGTAACTTGCCCCCATCTAGTGCCGGGAAAGGAATCAAATTAATTACTGCTAAATTAATTGAAATTAAAGCTGTAAAAGACAACAAATAAATAAAACCAAATTCAGTTGCATCTCCAACAGCTCCGATAATTCCTACGGGTCCCGAAATAGCTGCCATGCTACCTTTTCCTTGTATTGAATCTTTTATAAGATTATAAAATCCAACAGCAGTTCCCGTAAAAAGATTACCCGAAAGTTTGAAGCCTTCGTATATAGCCAAATGTACTGGTAGTTTTAATTTACCAATAGTGTCCATCGTGATACCTATTCTCGCATTATTCTCTGAATCTAAATTTGGAATTACTTTTAGTGTTAATGTTTCTTTCGCTCTTGTTATATTAATTCTAATTTCTTCTTTTGAATTATTTTTAACAAAATTTTGGACTGTTTCTGGGCTAAAAGTTGAAGAAAGTAGCAAGGTTGAATCTTTATCTGTTTCTAAATAATTTATTTTATCACCGGTTTTAAGCCCCGCTAATTCAGCTGGAGTTTCAGATAAAACACTTGTAATAGTCAAGGCTTGACCTTTTATTTTGTCTGAATAATCGAGAGTGTTGGTAGATGTTGGTAAGCCAGACATAAATCCAACAGATAATAAAAACCAAGCAAGAATAAAATTCATACTTACACCAGCTATTAAAACTAAAGCTTGGTTCCATCTAGGTTTACCAATAAAACTCCTCTTCGCGTCATCCTTAAGAGTATTTTCATCTCCGTCTTCTCCGTAAATTTTGACATACCCACCAAAAGGTATAGCGTTTATGTTGTAGCTAGTTTCTCCCACCTTTTTTCCTATCACCTTAGGAGGAAAACCAAAAGAAAATTCATCTACTCTAATGCCAGATTTTTTGGCAACAAAAAAATGACCGAATTCATGAACGACAACAACAACAAAAAGAATTGCTACAAAAATTAATATAGACATACGATTAGTTTTCCATTAAATCTTTTTCTTTTTTATCAAAAATGATTTCTAGATTATTATTAGCTTCATCCACACATTTTTGGATATCTTCTTTTGCTCTTTTCGCCTCATCTTCGGTCAATCCTTCTAATAATTCAATTTCAGATTGTCTTTCTTTTCTAACACTAATTCTAGCATCTTCTAATTTTTCTTTTAAAACCTTAACTAGTTTTGTCCTATTCTCTGTAGTAAGCATGGGGAATATTACTCGAACTCCTTCACTATCAGAAACAACAGAGAGGCCGAGATTGGATTCATTTACGGCTGATTCGATAGCCCTTGTTTGTGTTTTATCCCAAGGAGACACTCTTAGTGTTTTAGGATCTTCGACTATCACGCTCGCTATATTTTTAATTGGCATTTTAGAACCATAACTATCAACCATAATACCGTCTAGAATCATTGGCGTTGCGCGCCCAGTATGAACTGACCCATATTCTTTAGATAACCATTCTTCTACTTTTTTTAATTCTATTTTAAAATTTTGTGTATTATATTGCATATGTTTATATTATATTACTATATTTATTAAATAACTAAAGCGATGTGTTCTAAGATCATTTTAACTGCAGCCCCAGAATTATTTAAGTATTTTTTATTTTCCTCTAACTCTTTTAATTTAAAAATATTCTCTTTGTTTTTAGGATCTTTTTTAAAATTTAAATAAATTGTTCTCTCTATTTCCCCAAGCAAAGAACTTGCATATCTTCTTAATGGACCACTTGAATCTTCACTCTTTTTATCTTTTATTATTTTAGCAATTAAATCCAACTTTGTCTTTAGCGGAGAAGATATGATTTTCTGGGCTAATTCTTTAATTTCTTTATCTTGTTCTTCTTTGTATTTAACAGAATGTGTTCTTGATTTTATTGTGTCTACAAGTATTGATATATCTGGAGTTATTATAAAAAAATGAGTCTTAATGCCCGGTTCTTCTATTATTTTTAATAAGGCTTGTTCTGCTTCTCGGTTAATAAAACTTGTTCCTACCAAACAAATTTTTCGACTATTTTCATTTGTTGGTAGTCGACTGTGCCATTCTTTTATTTCTCGACTATCTTTAATTGTAAGCGATTCATATTTTTGATAGAAAAAATCTGGGTCATTATCTTTGATAATTTTCTTATTTTTAAGATATTCGATTAATTCTAAACCGGCATTTTCTGGATCACCTTCAATCAAATAACTATGATACAAATCTTCTGGTAGTAATTTGTTAAATATATTCATGTGTTTTTATTTTTCCATCAACAAAACAATATTAAATTTATTGTTATTTTTTACTCAAAATACTTTTTTTGTAAGTATCAAGATGGTTTAGAGCTTCTCCTGTTCCGCGAGCTACGCATAAAAGTGATTCGTCTGCTACCCTAGCCTTAACGCCCGTTCTGCGATAAATCAAATCTGCTAAATTTCTAAGCTGACTGGAACCTCCTGTCATTATTATCCCATCATCTATAATATCCGCAGATAATTCTGGTGGCGTCAAAGACAACACGTCTTTTATTGCTCCAATCATTGTTCTTAATTCTTTATCAATAGCCCTAACTATTTCATTGGTAGAAATTACTGCCGTCCTTGGAAGACCTTGAATATAGTCCCGTCCTTTAACTGTTATTGAGATTTCTTCTTCTAGTGGAATAGCAGAACCTATTTTAATTTTTATTATTTCTGCAGTTTTATCTCCTATCGCTAAATTATATGTTTTTTTAATATAGTCTGTGATTGCCTGATCTATTTTGTCTCCAGCGCATTTAACCGAGGTAGAAGCTACTATACCTCCCAAAGAAATAACCGCTACATCAGTAGTGCCTCCTCCGATATCCATTATCATATAACCACGAGACTCTTGAATAGGAATACCTGCTCCTATGGCAGCTAATATTGGTTCTTTGACCACGTATGCATTTTTTGCTCCTGCCCTAATGGCTGCCTCTACTACAGCTCGTCTTTCAGTCGAAGTAATGCCGGCTGGAACTGAGACCATAACATCTGGTTTAAATAAATTGAATTTTCCTAAAGTTTTAGATATAAAGTATCTAAGCATAGCTTCAGTTACTCGATAGTCCGCAATTACTCCATCTTTCATTGGCCGATAAACAATTATATTCTCAGGCGTTTTCCCTACCATTTCTTTCGCTTCTGTCCCTATAGCTAGGATTGTATTATCTTGCTCAGAAACAGCTACAACTGAAGGCTCATTTAAAACTATCCCCTTGTCGGGTAAATAAACCAGTGTGTTAACGGTCCCCAAATCAATCCCTAATTTTTTAGAAAAAATACTCATACAATCAAAATATAGCATAATTCTTTAAAATTATAAATGGTGAAAAAAAACCAATTTATGTTACGATATGTATATGTATATCTTAACTGTTATTCCAATAAAAAAAGGAATCCAAGGAGAATATCTTTCTTATTTTTATTCTGAAAACTTAGCTCCCGGTACAATGGTATTAATTCCAATTAGATCTAAAGAAGAACATGCTATTGTAATAGATTCAGAAGAAGCCCTTGGTTTAAAAAGTGAAATCAAAAACAAAGACTATCAGCTCAAAAAGATTATTCGAGTAAATGGAGCTATTCCTTTTAGTAAAGATTTTTTTACGGCTTGCCAAATAGCTAAAAAATATTTTGTGAGCAACACGGGAATAATTATTAAATCATTATTACCATCCTTGTTTCTAGAAAAAATAGATAAGTTAAATAAGATACCCCAACAGGAAAATGATTCTATTGCTATTAATAATGAAAAATTTATTTTCCAAACAAACGAAAAAGACCGTCTCGCCTTCTACCGAACACTAATAAGAGAAGCTTTTGCCAAAAAAGAATCTGTTTTCATCTGTTTGCCAACCAGGTATGATATAAGTTTTTTTTACAAAGAATTATCTAAAGGGATAGAGTCTTTTACTTTTTTATTTCACTCTGAGTTAAATAGTAAAAAAATAATAGAAAATTACAATTCCGTATCTTCAAAAGATCACCCTGTTCTAATAATTGGAACAGGAATGTTCTTTTCTACCATTAGGCAAGATGTTAAAACCATCATTATAGAAAAAGAAAGTTCTGAAGCTTATAAACAATTATCTAGACCCTATGTAGACATACGTAGTTTTGCTGAAATACTATGTTCTATTAGAAACATTAAATTAATTTTTGGGGATACACTCCTTCGACCAGAAACACTTCATCGATACGACCAAGGAGAATTGTGCGAGATAGCACCACCATCTTATCGTTTATTTAAAACAGATAACTTAGAGATTGTTGATATGTCCAAAAAAGAAGAGCCTCGAAACAGGTTTCAAATAATCTCAAAAGAAATAATAGAGATGACCACTCAGTCTTTTAAAAAAAATGAATCTGTATTTTTATTCACACTAAGAAAAGGTTTAGCTCCTATGACTGTATGCAACGACTGCAAACACGTTTTACTTTGCCCGTCTTGTTCAACTCCTATTGTTTTATATGGACCAAAACAAGATAAAGACAACAAAGAAGATCGATCTCGAATTTTTATGTGCAATAAATGTGGAAGAAAAGAAAAAACTGAAGTAAGTTGCCCGATTTGTAATAGCTGGAATCTGGTCCCTCTTGGCGTTGGTGTAGACAAAGTCGCCATCGAACTAAAAGAGCTTTTCCCTAATACAAAAATTTTTCAAATAGACAAAGAGAACACAAAAACCCCCAAAGAGGCCCGTGAATTAATTAATAATTTTAGAAAAAATCCACAAAGTATTTTACTGGGAACAGAAATGGCCTTTTCGTTTATTGAAGAAAATGTAGACACAAGTGGTGTTATTTCTCTTGATGGATTATTTTCTATTCCTAGTTTCAATATGGGTCAAAAAATAATTCATTTATTTGAAAAGCTAGTGAGTATTACCAATAATAAAATTATTGTACAAACCAGAATCCCAGATAATAAAATTCTTCAGTCTATTATGAGTGGAAATGTCTTGTCATACCTAAGAGAAGATATTAATGAACGAAAAATATTTGGATATCCACCTTTTAAAAGACTAATCAAAATAACCTTTGAAGGATCTTCTTCTGATACAGAAAAAACAAGAAATTTTTTAGAAAAAAACCTAGGTCAGTATGATCCTCAAATTTTTAGTGCTTTTATTAGTAAAATAAAAGGAAATTATATAACCAATACTGTTTTAAAAGTAGATAAAAAAAATTGGCCCTTAATAGAAAAAAAAGAGTCCACGATAATTAATGATTTATATCAAAATCTTCAAAGCCTTCCTTCGTCTTTCTCTATTAACGTAGACCCTGAAGATCTGCTTTAATTTATCTTTTAGTGAAAGCCTCCTTAGGAGAAAGTCCGGCAGCTCTGTGTGCTGGCCACCAACCAGAAACAACCCCAATAATGATAGAGAAAGCCAAAATTAATCCAACAAAAAACCAGGGAGTCATAAACAACCTAATTGAATCACCTCCAAATTGTTTAGCAAAAATTGAAATTAATAAATTAAATATTGCTCCACCTCCAACTCCTATTAAAATACCTCCCAGCCCCCCCATGAATCCCATTATAGAAGCTTCCACCAAAAATAAATTTCTAACATCGTAATCTGTAGCTCCAATAGATTTTAAAATTCCCACTTCGTATATTCTTTCTAAAAATCCAACAAGCATAGTGTTAAACATTCCAATAGCAGACACAATCAAAGCTGTTACTCCAAAAACTCCTAATACGATAGTGATAATATTTGTAAATTTTCTAGCTTGTGTTACTAAATCTATTCGGGCCGAAACGAAAAAACCATCTTTTTGAAGTTTGTCTCTTAGTGTTTCTAAGACTTCGGCATCTTTCGCCTTTACCAAAGCCTTACTGTAAAACGGAGGCTCTTTTTCTAGCGCAGATGAAAACAAAATAGCCATTGGAATAGTGGACTCATCTTCTATAATACCAGATATTTTTAATGGAATTTTATTAATCGTTTCTTCGTAGGTGTTAGCCACATAATCTTGATAAAAA
>CAZBHU010000008.1:0-3175 GCA_964492035.1 uncultured Candidatus Saccharibacteria bacterium | reverse complement strand
TTAAAAAGATAGGAAGGAATAATTATGGAATTAAAAAATAAGGAAGAAGTTCTCTATGGAATGCTCCAAGTATATGAAAATATAAAATCTATTCAAGATCTTTTAAATAGGAATAATCTTGATAAAAAATCTTAAAATTAGTTTCTCTGTTTAAGGAAGATTCTGGAAGTGTTATATTCATGGGAGCAAGTGCGGGGCTAGTAATAACAACCCCATCTGTATTTTTTTCTGTAGGAGATTTACCGAGACTTGGTAGTGAACCAGATAATCTAAAGTATGCGGGTTCAACAATCCTATTATCAATTAAAATACTGTAACCATCAGAAAGTGCCATTTCTCCAGGAAATTCAGCTACTGGGCTTATTTCTGCTACCTCTTCATATTCTTTTATTTTATCAAGAGTAACTTTTTTAATAAACAAGTTACTTTCAGTAGGATATGAAATTTCCATCGTAACCAGCGAGTCTTGTGTCGTCATTAACTTACCTATAAGAATATACTGTAAACCATATCCGAGAGAAACAAGGAGCAAAACTGTTGCTATACCTACAGACATACCCAATATTGTTAGAAAGGCTCTTTGTGGTTTATTCTTAAATGATCTTAACGACAAAGAAAATAATTCTTTGAATTTTAGTTTATTATTTTTCATTATCTTTTTTATTATATTCTGAATCCACGTTACATTCAAGGTCACCCATATCTTTTCTTAAAATTAAATCAAGCTTTTCAGCTATCATAGAGGAGGCTCTAAAAGACAAACCAACACCAAATTGACTATTGGATAAATCCAAGACTTCCACAACTTTATCAGCAGGTATTAAACTCCTTAGTCTATCTTCCACAACATGATCGAGAGCCTTTATTTGTATTTCTTTTAATTTACCCGTATATCCTTCTATTAACCAATTCCTAATATCTATAATTCTTTTATCTATCTGATTATTTAGATTTTCTTCCAAACTACTATAAACACAAGCCACATTTTCTTTCATCCTAATAACATCTTCTAAATACTCAGACACTTTTTCTGCTTTTTTCTTCCACAAGCCAAGACCTCCTTCTTTAAAAGGTTTATTAAGGATTTCCTTTAGTTGTTTTTTGTCTATTTTTTCTTTAAACCGATCGCCAACGAATTCTTCAAATCTTGCGATCTCATCTATTGAATAACCTTTCAATAAAAAGTTTGCCAATATTCTTGTTGATATTTTTTCGTTTACAAGTTTAGATTTTTCCTTACGGCCAGAAACATCACCAATTTGATCTTGTAATCTTTTTGATACTGAATCAACAACATTATTACCCTCTTCTATTTTTTCTACTTCTAAAATATTTCCATCTTTCATGTGAAAAATAGTTTTAACATCTTTCAAGCTCCAGGCTTCATGAGTAACCATAATAACAGTTCTTCCGTCTTTTTCGTTTAGTTCTCTAAGAAAATCAAGTACTATTTTAGCATTAACTGAATCAAGGTTACCAAGCGGCTCGTCGGCTATAATTATCGGTGGGTTATTTGCCAAAGCTCTTGCTATGCCAACTCTTTGTTGTTGCCCCCCAGAAAGTTCATATGGGTAACGAGAAGCGAATTTTTCTAAATTTAATCTTTCTAATAGTTTAAATGCTTCTTGTTCAGCTCTATTAGACTGAATGCCAACAAAAAGCATAGGGAGAGCAACATTTTTTAAAACAGTTAAAGATGGAACAAGATTAAATTGTTGAAAAACTATACCAATACCGGTTTGTCTAAAAATTGATAATTCCTGATTGGTTAAATCAGAAATGTCTCGTCCATTAATTAAAACTCCCCCTCCTTGAAACCGGTCTATCCCAGAAATAGAATAGAGCATGGAGGTTTTTCCACACCCAGATGGTCCGAAAAAAGCAACATAGTCACCACGCTCAATTTCTATATTTATATTTTTTAGCGCGTGTACTTCATTTGGTTTCCCTTTTTCATACCAAAGATTAAGATTTTCTATTTTAATTATTGAACTCATAAATATTGTTGGTAAATGCAATTATTTCTTTTGGCAACAATTCTCCTTTAAAGAGAAAACCATCTACTCCTATTTCTTTGAATTGCTTTTCAATTTTCTTGTCTCTTTGGCTAGAATATATAACTATCTTTAAATCAGAAAATTCGTTTTTCTTTTTAATTTCAGATGCAAAATTATATGATCTTTTAATCTGACTATTAATATCATTTTTACTTCCTTTTTCTACAATTAGAGTATCCAGAAAAATGATGTTTGGTCTGGTTTTTTCTTCTAATATTAACTTCTCTGCTTCTTTAATCGAATTGGTGGAAAAAATATCATAAGAATCAAGACCTCCGTGTATCCAGAAAATATCTCGAAAATAAATTCGATTCATTTCGTCATCATCTATTAAAAGTATTCGGAATTTTTTATTATTTTCCATTTTTACTTAAGTTATATTTCGTTATTAATAAAATTAAATGTATCGTCAAAGTTTTTGAATATAACGTCGACGATAGATTCTGTTTTCTTTGGTGTAATTATTGTCCTGACTGGTAATTTAATAAAGTTCCCCACATCATCATAAGAAGAGATGGTAAATCTATATACTGTTCCAGGTTTTAGAGAGCTCAAAATCATTACATGGTTTTTGGTTAATTCTAAGTCCTCTTGCTTGTTTGATAATTCAGAATCTCTACCACCCGTTCCTTCTTGATAATAAACAGTCGAAGTAGAAGGTTCATCTGTTTGCCAAGATACTATTGTCTGCACTCTATCTGTTCTTCCTTGGACCAAAGCACTGTCTACTTTCAAATTTGTTACAACTGGTGGATTATTATCTACTGAAGTTTTCGCGCTTATAACAGAATTGCTTTCCACTATGTTATCCTTGCTATTTATTCCAGAAACGAGAACTTCATAGTTCGTACCCGGATCTAAATTTTCTATCTTTATTGAATGAGCTGTTTTCTTTTCGTTATCAACTATTTTAGCCAGTCTGCCCGTCCTGGTATTCTTATATTCCACGATAGAAGAAGTTGGTTCGTCTGTGTACCAAACTACACTAAATGAATCTTTTTTAACGTCTACGATTGATGCTTGAATTTTTGAAGCTTTGGTTGTAAAAGTTAAATCTTGATATTTACCGATTACACCCGGAAGAGAATATGCTTTGGCTGAAAAATGATAAAGAGTGT
>CAZBHU010000007.1:0-11685 GCA_964492035.1 uncultured Candidatus Saccharibacteria bacterium | reverse complement strand
GAAAAAAGCGAGGAATATAAGGTTTTTCCGTTTTTAATAATAAACTCAAAATCCTTTTTATTTACTCGCTTTTCTTTAGGAAGCATTTTACTTTTTTATAGAAACATTAGATCGTCCTTTTCGACGTCGAGCAGTATTTACTTTTCTGCCGTCTTTCGTTTTGGTTCGAACTAGGAATCCATGAGTTTTTGCTCTTTTCCTTCTGTTTGGTTGATATGTTTGTGACATACCAAGAATATATAACATATTTGAAAACATTGCAATAACAAGCTAAAATAAATATCCACAGGATATCAACAGGTTAATCAAGGTTTTGATTTTTTGTGTTTTTGGAAACAATGTATAATAAGTTTTATAGATAATGTTTTGTTTTTATTAAATAACCTAAAAGAATATTAAATGGATAAAAAAGAACTCTGGAATAAATGTTTAGATGAAATAGAAATGAATATTTCTAAGGCTAATTTTACAACTTGGTTTAAAAACACCTCTATTTTAAAAGAAGAAGGTGGAATTGTTGAAATTGGTGTTCCAAATGAATTCGTAAAAGATTGGCTTTATAATAAATTCCATAAACTTATTCTAAAAACACTGATTAGCAACAATGAAAATATTCGTGGAGTTGAATATGTTATTAATAAACAAGAAACAAAAAATAGTTTTACCGAAAACGAAACATCGCACAAGATTAATCTAAACAAAGAACTTCCTTTAAATGATTTGTATATAAACAAGGAAGACAACTTAAACCCTAAATACACATTCAACTCTTTTATTGTTGGTCCATTCAACGAGCTTGCCTATGCTGTTGCACAGGCAATAATTCAAGATCCGGGTAAAAACTACAACCCATTCTTTGTTTATGGAGGGACAGGGTTGGGAAAAACGCACATGATCCAAGCAATAGGGAATACAATAAAAATAAAATATCCCGAAAAAAGAGTTTACTATGTAAGCTTAGAAAAATTTGCTATTGATTACATAAACTCGATCCAAAATAAAAATCCAAATGCTTTTAAAGAGAAATATCGTAAATACGATGTCTTTATAATGGACGACATACAATTTATTTCAAAGATGGATAAAACACAAGAAGAACTATTCCATTTGTTTAATACTCTTTATGAAAACAATAAGCAAATCATCTTTTCTTCTGATAAACACCCTAATTTTATTCAAGGACTTGAGGAGAGGCTTCAGTCTAGGTTTGCTTCTGGTATGACTGTTCAAATTATTGAACCCGATTACGAGTCTAGAATAGCTATTATTAAAGCCAAATTTGAATCCACTAATAACATTATTGATCCTGAAATAATTAATTTTTTAGCAGAATCTCTAGATAGCAATATTCGAGAACTTGAAGGAAGTTTGAATGCAGTTATGTGTCAATCTCAATTAAAAAATAAACCCTTAACAATTACTGATGTTAAAAATCTTATTAGAAACAATATTAAACCAAAGAAAAATGTTGCTATTACTGATATTGTAAAAGTTATTGCTTCGCATTATAACTTATCAGAAAGTATTATTTATGACAAAACAAGAAGAAAGGAAATTGTTAGAGCTCGACAGGTTGCTATGTATATCTTAAGAGAAGATTTTAATATTTCATATCCTTTAATTGGTCAAAAATTAGGAGACAGAGATCACACAACTGTAATTCACTCCCATTTAAAAATAAAAGATGATTTAAAAACTGATCCATCTTTATTACAAGAAATTGAAAAGATTAGAATAATGCTCAAATGATAAACCTGTGGAAAAGATGTGTTTAATTGAAGGATAAAAAGTGTATAGATTATTAATAATTTTCAAAAGACAAGTTAACTAGTATTTATAAAAAAGATATTAAAAATAATTTTTATAAAATAGTATTAATTTAAAAGAGTTAAATAAGTAATCCACATATCCACACTCATAGTATTAATAATAAATTATAATATATAAATAGATACTAATTAATCTAATAACTAATATGAAAATAGAATGCTCCATAGATAAAATAAAAAATGCTCTAATCTCTGTAGAGAGGGTTACAGGAAAAAATCTAACTCTCCCTGTTTTAAGTTCTGTTTTGTGGGTTGCTTCAGGTAAGTCTCTTAAACTAAGAGCAACTAATTTAAATATAGGGATAGAAATAGAAGTACCTGCAAAAGTAGAAAAGGAAGGTGTGGTTGCAGTTCGAGGAGACGTTCTGTCCTCATTATTTTCTGTTCTTCAAGGTGATTTAACAGTTAATTTTGAACTAATAAACGGTAATTTATTAGTAAAAACAAAATCAAGCACAATTCTATTAAAAAGTATTCCACACGATGATTTTCCAACAATTCCAACAGTAGAAGGTGAATCAATAACCCTTCAAAACAAAAAATTTATAGAAGGAATAAAGTCTGTTTATTACAGTGCTTCTATTTCTGAAATTAAACCAGAAATTGGAAGTGTTTATATTTATCCAGAAGAGGATATGTTGGTTTTTGTTTCAACTGATTCTTTTAGGTTGTCTGAAAAAAAGATAAAGATTAAACAAAAATTATCTTTTGAGGGCATTTTAATTCCATTTAAAAATACTATTGAAATAATAAGAATTTTTGAAAACTTAGAAGGAGACCTAATTATTAATCTTCAAAAAAATCAAATATCCTTATCTTTAGATAATGTGTATTTAACATCAAGAGTTGTAGATGGAAATTTTCCAGACTACAAACAAATTATTCCTAAAAATCCAACAACAAAAGCGATTATTTTAAAACAAGACTTATTGGCTTCTCTAAAAATATCAAACATTTTTTCTGATAAGTTTAATCAAGTTGAAATAACAGTAAAACCTAATGAAAAGTTTTTTGGTTTTGAGTCTAAAAACTCAGACATAGGAGAAAATAATACAGAGATAGACGGAGCTCTAAGCGGGGAGGTGGTGACTGCTAATTTTAATTTCAAATATATTTTAGACTGTTTACAGTCTATTCCAGTTGATAGCTTAAGTCTTGAGCTAAGTGGTAATAATAAGGCTATGATTATTCGAGGGGTGGGGGACACATCTTTTATGTATCTCGTAATGCCAATGAATAGATAATGGACTACAACAACATTAGTAGTTTTTTTGATAAGTTTAAAAAAATAATTTATCAAAAACAAGAAACAAAAAAAATAATAAAAGAAGTTGTTTCTAAAAACATTTCTTTTAATTTAGAAGAAGGTTTTTTTGTTTATAAAAATGGAATAATTTTTTTAAATTGTTCTCCTGTGGTTCGAAATGAGATTATTATGAGAAAAGAAAAAATACTAAAAGAACTCAGAGAGCAATTAGTCTCTTGTAATATTTTAGATATTAAATAATTTATTCTGCAACAAAGAAGGTAACATTAGACTCCGCCATATTACCAAGAGTATCAACAGCAACGACTCTTAATTTATTAATATTCAACAACCCTTCTGTTTTTGATAGTTCGAGACTTGTTTCAAATGGATAGTATTTTAAAGAAGTGACATAAGAACTATTAATAAAAACATCAACTTTTTTTATTGGGTTTTTACCAGAAACATCAACCACAAGTGGAATAGTGTCATTTTTACTATAAACAGCACTGGAGATGTTTTTAATTTCTAGTTTTGGTTTGTCGTTTTCTGTGTGAACATTATCATAAAAATCAGGGATATCGTTTTCGGTCAAAATTTGATATTTGTTTTTATTTTTTTCCCACCAGTTTTTTACCCCATATTCCCAATTTCTAAACTGAAAATCATTTGTCTGCCCTGATGTTTTATCGAGCGGGTTTGTTTTATTTATCCAGTATAAAATTGTGTGAACATCGGTTATGGATTTTTCTTCTCTAAATTCAGTTGGGGTGTTTTCTGTTGCCAGTCCTCCAGAAATTTTATCGATAACAAAAGTTTCTCCTCCTTGCCAAAACCCCCTTAGGACAGGTGGAATATTTTGATCAATTGTTTCTGGTTTTGTAAATTGTTCACTTGGTATTTTTTTGATTGCTTCTGTCATAACAGCATTCCAAATTGGTCCAGCCAATGCAGCCCCACCTTTTTTCATTGGTTTGTTGTCATTATTTCCTACCCAGACCCCCACTGCAACAGAAGGGGTGTATCCAATCGTCCAAGCATCTTTGTTGTCGTTGGTCGTACCTGTTTTTACAGCAACTTCACTTCCTGGAATATTTAAAACAGAATTTGCTCCAAAGGTGGGTGTTCGCGCAATGTTATCAGAAAGAATACTTGATAAAATTCTTGTCGTATTTGGACTCAACACTTGTTTGGGTTTTGGTTCATATTGTTCAAGAATATTTCCTTTGTTGTCTTCAACAGACAAAATACTTTGATATGGATTTCTAATACCTTCATTTGCAAAGACTCCATAAGCAGAAGTCATGTCGAGTAGAGTGGTTTCTCCTCCTCCAATAACCAAAGAAAGACCATATCTATTTGGATCGTTTTTAATTGTTGTAACCCCCAAGTTTTGTGCAAGCTTAATGGTGTCTGGTATTCCTACTAGATAAAGAGTTTTAACTGCAATTACGTTTATAGACTGAGCAAGCGCGTCTCTAAGGGTCATTGGTCCACGAAACGCATCATCGTAGTTGCTTGGTGCGTAACACTTATCATTACCAGTTTCTCCAGCTGGATTACAAGATGAATTAAATTCTGTTTTTACATCAAACAATGTTGTTTTTTCTGTGTATCCTTTTTCAAAGGCTAAAGCATAAACAATTGGCTTAAAAGAAGAACCAGGTTGTCTTGCTGCGGTTGCAACATTAAAATTACCATCAATGTTTTTATCAAAGTAATCTCTAGACCCCACCATTGCAAGGATTTGCCCCGTCTTAGCATCTATAACAACAATAGCAGCATTGTTACCACCCCAGTTTGTTTCGTTCTCTCTGGCTTTAATTAAAGCAATTTCCTCTGCCTTTTTTTGTAAATCGTAATCAATTGTTGTAATAACCTTAAAACCACTTTCTGTAAGGGTGTTTGCTCCATATTTATTTTCAAGATAGTCTTTTACAAAAAAGACAAAATGTGGAGCTGCGATATTAGAAAATTTTTGAGGCTGAAAAACGGCTTTTTCTGTTATGTTTTGATTGTATTGTTCTTGGTTGATATAACCAACTTCCAACATTCTCGATAGAACTAAATTTTTTCTTGCTTCAAGCTTATCAACATTTTTACCATAAGGGGAGTAATATGTAGGTCCGTTAGGAATGGCGGCTAGATAAGCTGCTTCGTTTAAAGTTAAATCTTTTGGTTCTTTGTTAAAAAATAATTTAGAGGCTTCTTCTATTCCATAAACACTTCCACCATAAGGAGCCTCATTGAGATATAGCGCCAAGATGTCTTCTTTACTCATAATCTTTTCAAGACGAACAGCTAAAATCCACTCTTTGATTTTTCTAGCGATAGAAACCTCTTGGGTCAGAAGTGTATTTTTAATAAGTTGTTGTGTGATAGTAGAACCACCCTGAACCCTTCTTCCTGTGAGTTTGGCCCAAATTGTTCCACGAATTATTGATGAAACTCTAATTCCTTTGTGATTAAAAAATTCTGAATCCTCAATAGCGATAGTAGCCATTTTAATGTTATCTCCCATTTCAGAATAGGGGATAATTGTTCTCTTAATATCTTGGTGTACATCATAAAGTAAAAGTTCTCCTGTTCTATCATAAATTTTTGTAGAACTTTGAATTTTTCTTTCTGTAAAAGACTTAAAGTCTGGCATTTTTAGAGTGCTTATCCAAATAATAGATAATCCAAGTGAAAGAATAAAAAATCCAACTACAGCAAACAAAAAGTTTTTAGTCCTAACAATTTTTAATGTTTTTTTAAGGTTTTTCCTCATATTGTATTATAATACCACATATTTGGAAGAGCGGACAAAGATAAATAAATATGATAAAGTATATACATATGGGTAAGATAATAACAGATAAAGATAAAATACAAGACCTTTTAACTAGGGGTGTGGAAGAGATTTTTATAAAAGAAGATCTAGAAAAAAAGCTTTTTTCTGGTGAGAAGTTAAGAATAAAGCTAGGCATTGATCCTACTAGTCCATACATACATCTGGGGCGAGCTGTAACACTCCGCAAACTAAAAGCCTTTCAGGATTTAGGCCATCACATCGTTCTTATTATTGGTGATTATACAGCGAAGATTGGTGATCCGTCAGACAAATTAGACAAAAGACCAATGCTTACTGACGAACAAATTAAAAATAATCTTAAAAAGTATTTAGAACAAATATCCCTAATTCTTGATATAAAAAAAGCAGAAGTTCGTTATAATTCAGAGTGGCTAAAAAAAATGAATTTTTTTGAAATTGGTAAGCTTTTGGAATGTTTTACTGTTCAGCAGATGTCAAAAAGAAGAAACTTCAAAGAAAGGCTTGATGCTGGGATTGATATTTTTATGGTTGAATTTTTATACCCAGCATTGCAAGGGTATGATAGTGTTGAAGTTGAAGCTGATGTAGAGATTGGAGGTTTTGATCAACTTTTTAATTTAAAAGCGGGAAGAATTGTTCAAAAAAGATATGGTAAAAAAGAACAAGATATTATGACCCTTTCGATGCTAGAAGGCACTGATGGGCGTAAAATGTCTTCTTCTTGGGGGAATATAATTTCTCTACTGGACAAACCAGAAGATATGTTTGGAAAGATAATGTCTTTAAAAGACGAATTAATCACTAAGTATTTTTTACTCGCAACAGACATGAGTTTTTCCGAAATAAGCAAAATAGAAAAATCTTTAAAAGAAGGAGAAAATCCAATGGTTTACAAAAAAAGACTAGGGAGAGAAATTGTTACTCTATACCACAATGAAAATAAAGCACTAAAAGCAGAAGAAAATTGGGAAAAGACTTTTTCTAAAAAAGAAATTCCAGAAGAAGTAGAAGAAATAAAAATACAAAAAAACACTCTTCTTGTTGACGTTATGGTCAATAGTAAAATTGTTTCTTCAAAAAGCGAATTCAGAAGATTGATAGAAGGAGGTGCGATAACTAGATTAGAAGATAATAAAAAAATAGAAGATTTTAACCAAAAATCAGAAGAAGGTGTTTATCGGGTTGGGAAAAAGAGGTTTGTAAAAATTATATTATAAATTAAAACACCCAGACAAAAGTCTGGGTGTTTTAATTAAGATTCATACTCGTCTTTAAAACCATAAACATCATCCCAAGTGTCAGCTTCTTCTTCGTCGCCATTAAGATAAAACCCACCATCTTCTTCATCAAAGCCTTCGTCGTCTCCAATAAATTCATCATCAAAAGGATCTTTAATCCCGCCGTCTAAATCATCATCAATTCCAACAGCTTTACTCTTTTTCTTTTTAGTAAATTCTATATCCTCGTCTTCTTCTAAGTCTACATCTTTTATATCTTCTTGATCCATACTAAATGTGTGTGAAATAAAAACATTTTTGATAATGAACTATTTGTATCAAAATATTTTATTCTTTGCAAGAGTCTTAAAAAGCCTTAAAAATAAAGATAAATTAGAAAAATATTATTAAATTTTTTCACAGGCAAAACAAGTTAAACCAATTGCAACAGCATCTAATTCATCGTCTGATTTGATATCACTGCCAATTTTTATTAATTTCGGAACCATGGACATAACCATTTCTTTTGTAGCTTTACCATAACCAGTTACAGCAACCTTAATCTGAGGTGGTGTGTATTCAAAAATTTCTAGGTGGTTTGTTTTGGCTACAAAAATAATAACACCCCTAGCTTCTGAAACACCCATGACTGTTTTTTGATTTGTTGTGAAATAAAGTTTCTCAATAGATAAAATATTTGGATGATATTTTTTTATAATTTCCAATACATGCATACCTATTTTTTCAAGTCTTTCGTGGAGATTTATTTTTGCAGAAGTTTTGAAACATTCAGAAAAAACCAAGAGCTCTTTTCCTTTTTCATCTTTTTCTATAATAGCTATTCCAACTCTTTCATAGCCAGGATCAATAGCAAGTACTCGATTCTTATTTGTTATATTCATAACCCAAGTGCTCGTAACCTTTTTGGGTTACGATTCTACCTCGTGTTGTTCTGTCTAATAAACCCAGCTGTATTAAATAGGGTTCAATAACTTCTTCAACCGTTGCTTCTTCTTCTCCTGTCGCGGCTGAAATAGTTTTTAATCCAACAGGACCCCCTCCAAATTTATTTATTATAATATCTAAAATTCTTCTATCAGAAGAAGACAATCCTAGCTCGTCAATTTCTAGTAAAGCCAAGGCTTTTTTAACAGATTCTTTTGAAAGATTTGTTTTATTTACTTGCGCATAATCACGACATCTTTTTAATAAATAGTTTGCAGTTCTTGGTGTATATCGTGCTCTCTTGGCGATTTCGTCTAACGCTTCTCCCTCAAGATCAACTCCTAATATTTTTGAGGACCTCTGAATAATTTTTTTGATTTCTTCGTTGTTATAAAATTCTAATCGAAAAACTCCACCAGAAAATCTAGATCGAAGGGGGGACGAAATTAAGGCGACACGAGTTGTTGCCGCAATTAAAGTAAAAGGAGGAAGGTCAAGTTGAATTGTTCTTGCTGAAGGACCCTTACCAATGATTATATCAAGCACACCTGATTCCATTGCCGGGTAAAGAATTTCTTCAACCATTTTATTTAGTCGATGAATTTCATCTATGAATACAATGTCTCCGGGAGATAGGTTTGTTAGAATTGAAGCAAGATCTCCAACTTTTTCAATCGCAGGTCCGGAAGTGATTTTCATCTGTCTACCAGTTTCTTTTGCAATTAAATGGGCAAGAGTTGTTTTTCCTAATCCAGGAGGACCATAAAATAATATATGTTCAGCTGGGTGGGAACGTTCTTCAGCGGCAACTAGTAATATTTTTAGGTTGTTTTTGATGCTTTCTTGTCCAATGTATTCATCCCATACGCCTGGACGTAGGGTTTGATCTAAAAAACCATCTTCTTTTTTGTTTTTATCTGGGCTTGACATTTTTTTCTGATATGCTATACTCTAAACAATTAAGGTTAAATAAAAAGTTCGCTTCCTTATTATAGCATTTTAATCAAGAGGACATAAATCTCTAAGCAATCGGCCACAGGCTCTATATTTTAGAGTAGGACGCCCTGGTTTCTTTTTGTTTACTGGGACTATCCTGTAATATTATATTACTTTAGAAGATTCTTTTTTTAAAGGATTGTTTAGAGATTTATGTTTTCTTCAATATAAAAGCTCCAAGACAGAAGTCTTGGGGTTTTTATATTTTACTCTTCGTGTAAGTCAACCACGCTAGCTACTTCTTCGAGTGAGGTAATACCTTTTAGAACTTTGATCACTCCATCTTCTCGTAGACTTAGTGTCCCTTGAGCACAAGCTACTTTTTTAATTTCTCTTTCACTAGGATTTTCTGGAATTATTTTTTCAATATTCTCATCTGTTTGAATCGCTTCAAAAATTCCAATTCTCCCTTTGTAACCCGTGTGGTTACAAAGATCACAACCTACAGCTTCATAGGTGGTAAAATCTTTTGCGAAGTCGACTCCGTAATTATCAACATCTTTTCCATTTTGTTTTGCTCCTTCAATAATAGATAAAACTAAATTCTTTTCTCTTTCAGATAGGGTTTTTTCTTTTTTGCAATTTTCACAAAGTTTACGAACCAATCTTTGTGCAATTGAAAGAGAAAGAGCCGAAACAAGAGTTTTGGGATTAACATCGAGATCTGTTAGACGGGGAATAACACCAGCAGCATTATTTGTGTGAAGAGTAGAGAAGACGAGGTGCCCCGTAAGTGCAGATTCAACAGCGGTCTTCGCAGTATCAGGATCACGAATTTCTCCGACCATGATTACATCAGGGTCTTGTCGAAGAGCAGACCTTAATCCAGAGAAAAATGTATAACCTTTCTCTTCATCTACTTGAGTTTGGGATATACCAGGAAGTTGATATTCAATCGGATCTTCAATCGTAATAATTTTAATTTCTTTTGAATAAATTCTTCGCAAAAAAGCATACAGGGTAGTAGTTTTACCAGATCCAGTTGGACCTGTTAAAAGGATTAAACCATTTGGCTTTTTGATTTCGTTCATAAAAACATCATATAATTTCTGTTCAATTCCAAATTCTTCGATTTCATGGCGAATGGATTTTGGATTAAGAATACGCAAAACGATGGATTCTCCGTAAGCTCCTGGCATAAAAGAAACACGAAGGTTTATTTCATCTTGTCCAAAGAAGAAACTAAATCTTCCGTCTTGAGCATCTTTACTGGTTGTGATTTTTAATCCAGAAATTAATTTAATTCTAGAGTTAATAAACTTATGAACCTCGGGTGATATTTCCATTAATTCTTGGAGAACACCATCAAGTCTAAATCTCAAACGAACAAAACTTTCTTCAGGCTCAAAGTGTATATCAGAAGCATTAATAGCAATTGCTCCAGCGATAGCAATCTCGAGTATTTTAGAAGTTGTTCGAATTTTATCTTTTTGTGCTTCTTTGATTAAACGAGTGATATCATCAACATTTTTAATTTCTGGAATTATTTTTTGCAGAGCTTCTCCTGTAATATAGACAGTTCCAATCTTTGATTCTGACGCATATGAAAGCTCTCTGTATCTTTCCCAGACTTTTTCAAGACTTGCCAATGAAGCCATATAAAAATATGGCTGATAACTTTTTTTACTGAAATATTCATTGAGTTGCTGTAACTTTTCAGGCTGAGGAGATCTGACTGCAACATGTAGATTTTTTCCAACGACTTTAAATGGAGCGACCCCTAATTCTTGGGCTTCTTTTTCTGTAATAGACCTAAGCGCATCATTTTCTATAATAACTCCAGCTAGGTTTATTGAAGGGATGCCATATTTTGCTTGAGCGAGTAGTTCTACTAAGTTTTCTTCTTCTTGCTTTCGAAGGTCGTCGAGGTCTTTTTTCTGTTTTTCATCATCAAATAAAATTACCATATTGTTTTATTATAACTTATTAGCATGGTAAAAGCCAATAAAATAAGCCCTAAAAAGAAACTCGTGCTATTGACATTTGTGTTTAAATATGATATCTTATAGACAAATAGCTAAATTTTTAGTGTTATTACATTTTCTCCTAAAAGTTCAATAAAACAAGAGTTTTGTTGAGATGTTTTGTTTGGTGGCAAGTGTAATAACACTAAAAATTAAAAAAATGAAAACTGTTTTATTGTTGGTGTTGCTTGCGATAGTGAGCACCCAGGCATTTGCCCAAGAGATCATTTACGGATCTGTCAGAACAGACGGATACGAAAAGATATCTGAGGGCGCGCTCTGGTCAAAGAGGCCAGAGGCCAAAATGATCTACGGAGGATCATATCCTCCTGGCTACACTGTATACACCTTAGACCAGGATTATTATGTAAGGTTCATTGATACCGAGCATAATAGCTTGGATGCTAATTACATCGTTTTCCCAAAAGGAAGCCTTGTATACAAAGACAACGAAACAGGCAAATATTTCGCTGCCAAATGTGGCAATGAAATAGAGTACCTAAGGCCTGTTAACCAGGTTAAGATTGTCGAAGTGGAAAAGATTGTCGAGAGGGCCGTCGAAAAGGAACCAGAAATGATTCCAGTAGATGATCCTGCTGTGGAGCCACAAAAGGTGGAGGTAGAGATAACAGTTAGTCAATCCCCATATGAATATTGGGATGACAGTTACCGC
>CAZBHU010000006.1:6460-12254 GCA_964492035.1 uncultured Candidatus Saccharibacteria bacterium | reverse complement strand
CTATATAATCAAGCTGCCATCAATCAAGTAGAAAATGGTAGTTTTACTGGATCTAATCCTTCATATTCAGACTTAACCTGTTCAGGTAATTTAGCTCCAATAGCTAAACCACTAGAAGATCAGGGAATAGTAGTTAAATGCTTTAGTTGGTACGGTACTGGTTCAGGTGGGGTATATGTAGGTGATGACTACCAAAGATTCGCCGCCACTGCCTTAATCTACGACACAGGTGAACTCAAAGCTTGGTCTGTTGATGAAAATGGAATAGTAAAATGGGACACGCAAGGTGTTAACTCATCAGGAACATTCGTTACCCCAGATATTACAGCAAGTTGGGCTAACGCCAAAAATTACTGTGCTTTATCTGGTGGAAGATTACCTTCTGTTGAACAAGCACGGACACTGTCTCACGCATGGTATTCAAAAGCAAACACTGATGGAGATACTGACCCTTGGGCACCTCTTGGTTTCGTAGCGTACGGCTACTGGTCTTCTACCCCCGTTCCATCTTCGCCTACTACGCGCGCTTACAGCCAGGACATGAGCAATGGTGGCTTGTACCCCGACAGTCAGACTAGCGGGTACTATGTTCGCTGTGTTAGGTAAATTAATTTTTTCTGATTTCGCTTAATTCTTCTTTAATTAATTCTTTGAGTTCCATAATTGAAAGCAGGGCATTAGCTCTGGCGATATCCATTTTCATTTCACGAATTAAATCGTCTCTTTCTCGAGGTTCTCGCAATAAGTTTATTACCATTATTTCTTCATTGCTGCAATCGGCATATTTTTCCTCATCACTTAGTTCTGGTTTTTCTATTTTAAAACCAAGAGCCTCTAGAATGTCATCACTTTTTGTTATTGGCGTAGCCCCTTGTTTGATTAACCAGTTAGTTCCGTTTGAGTTTGAAGAAAAAGCTGATCCTGGGACAGCAAGAACGTCTTTGTTGTAATCGAGGGCAAGACGAGCAGTGATGAGGGTGCCAGACTTTTCTTCGGCTTCGATAATAAGAACAGCTTTAGACATACCAGCCATCAATCTGTTCCTTTGGGGAAATGAATAAAGAGTAGAAATAAAATTTGGTTCAAACTCTGAAATTAAACAACCCCTATTTTCAATAATTTCTTTGGCAAGAAAAATATTTGTTTTCGGATAAATTACTTTGTCGTCTAATCCTGAGCCAGGGAAGGCAATAGTTTTGAGTCCTACGTTTAAAGCAGTACGATGAGCAATACTGTCTATCCCTAGAGCTAGTCCAGAAACGATAACTATTGGATAACCTTTTAACCCTTTAATTAATTTTTCGCAAATATCTTTGCCGTAAGAAGTATAATTGCGAGAACCGACAATGGCTAGGTATGTCAAATCAGGGTCAGGCATACTACCTCTAATGTAAAGAGTTTTTGGAGGCTGGGGTATTTCTAGAAGTTGGGGAGGAAATTCTTCAGGTTTTAATTTAATAATATTCATAAAATAAAATATTTAAACACATAGAAGTCATCAAAATAATCTTCTTTTAGAGCACGGATATTTTTTTGCTGAAAAATTCCTCGAGCTCGTGCCGCCGCACTCGCTAGTCTCTAAAAGAAGATTGTTTTTGATGACTAGAGAACTTGGTTTGTTTATATTGTGTATTTATATTATACCACTTTTGGACACAAGAAGAATGTCGTACTCAAAAACATCCTAAACATTTATTATAATATTTTGTAAAAACCCCGTTTAGGGGTTATAATATGCTTACTATGTTAGATATAAAATTTATAAGAGAAAACAAAGAAATAGTTAAAGAGGGGGCTAAAAAGAAACATATTGAAGTCGATATTGATAAGCTTTTAGAGGTGGACGAAAAAAGACTATCATTATTATCTCAAGTAGAATCACTAAGAGGGGAGCAAAATAAAGTTAGTGTCTCGATGGGTGGTACTTTGACTGATGTAGAAAGAAAACAACTAATCGAAGAAATGCGTTTAGTTAAAGATGATTTAAAACAAAAAGAAGACGAGCTTCGAGAGATAATGATTGAATGGCAAAAATTGATGCTTGAAGTTCCTAATGTCCCTGACATTTCTGTTCCAGAAGGAGATTCTGATGCTGATAACGCTGAAGTAAAAACTTGGGGAGAAAAGACCAACTTTGATTTCGAGCCAAAAGACCATATCGACCTAATGATGGCTCATAAAATGGTAGATTTTGACCGCGGAATAAAGGTTCACGGATTTAGGGGGTATTTTCTCACTGGCGACGGGGTAAAGCTTTCTATGGCCATTTGGAATCATGCTTTGGAGTTTTTCTCTAATAAAGGTTTTATTCCAGTTTTACCTCCAGTTATAATTCGACGAGAAACTTTTATGGGCACAGGTTATCTTCCACAAGGAGAAGAAGATTTATATAAAACTCAAGATGGTGATTTTTTAACAGGAACTGCCGAAGTGCCATTGATGGGATTACACCAAGATGAAATTTTAAACGCAGAAGAATTGCCTAAAAAATATTTAGGATTTTCACCTTGTTATCGCCGAGAAGCGGGAAGTCATTCAAAAGATGTGAAAGGGTTGATAAGAGTACACGAATTTTATAAATGGGAACAAGTAGTGCTTTGTAAGGCTTCTCACAGCGACAGCGTGGCTTTTCATGAAGAAATTAATCGCAATACTGAAGAATTTATTGAAACACTTGGAATTCCTTATCACACAGTAGCCAACTGTGGTGCAGACTTGGGAATGGGGCAAGTAAAAAAATATGACATAGAGCTTTGGGTACCAAAAGAAAATAAATACAGAGAAATATCATCAGCTTCATATTTTCACGATTTTCAAACTCGCAGAATGAATATTCGTTATCGAGACGAAGAAGGTAAGATGAAGTATGCTCACTCTCTAAACTGTACAGCCATACCAACCCCTAGAATTCTAGTTTCACTAGTAGAGAACTTTCAACAAGCAGATGGAAGTATCAGAATACCACCTGTTTTACAGAAATATTTTGGCAAAGAAATTATCTCTTAATATACAAACATGAGAGACATACCAGAATCTCCAAGAATAATAGAAATTAAAAAAAAGCGACGAAAGAAGATTGTAAAAATATTAATTTTATCAATTTTACTGCTGGTGTTGTTTTTGTTTGGGCTATCTTTTTTATCTAAAGAAAAACATATTGTTATAAACAACATAAAGGTCAATGGAGCACATGTTCTTGGAATTGAAGACATAACACAAATAGCAAAAAATGAATTGTCCGGAAAGTATTTTTACCTTTTTGCTAGAAACAATACATTTATTTATCCTAAAAATGAAATTCAAAAATCTTTACTAAAGAATTTTCCTCGAATAGAAGAATTGTCTCTTGGTTTAAATGGCTTAAATGAGCTTGAGATAAATATCAAAGAAAGAAAAGGGGAGTTCTTGTATTGCGGGGAAACTGTACCTGAAGATGAAAGACAAATAGGAGACAACTGCTATTTTCTAAATGATAACGGTTTGGTCTTTGACGAAGCCCCATATTTTTCTGGAGACATCTATTTTAAATATTATTTAAAATTAAAAGAAAGTGACTATTTTGGTAAGCAAATACTTGAGACTGAGAGATTTCACGAATTAGCATATTTTTTTAGTAGTATAAATTCTCTAAAATTGAAATCAGTATATTTCTCTATGGGTGAAGATGGCATAAATAATATTTATCTTGAGAAGAAAAACAACACCATTAATCCAAAAATTATTTTTAAAAATGAAGATGATTTGGATCTTTTGTTGGCTAATCTTACGCTTGCAATGAAAAAAGAAGAATTTTCAGGAGAGATATTTTCTAAATATGGATCGCTTGAATATATAGATTTGAGATTTAAAAATAAAATTTTGTATAAGTTTAGATAGATTTCAAACACGACACCAACACACGAATGGATACGAATGACACGAATAAGAGGAGGCAAACTCGATATAAATACAGAAATGAAGACGAATTACACATTTTCCCTATGTCTATTTTTCTAGATCTTCCCCTAGGTCTGACCTAGGGGAAAAATAGAGGCCTTGCCTCTGGGAGAGGCAAGGCCTCTATAATTGAGCAATAGGACTATTTTAAGAAAACATGATATTATAATGCTATGAATTTTTGGAACAATTTAAATAAACCATTTTTTTGTTTGGCCCCAATGTCTGATGTTACAGATATTGCTTTTCGAACGATGATTTCTAAATACAGCAAGAACAGAGAAAATAAAAATAATATAATTTTCTGGACTGAATTTGTGGCTGCAGATGGTCTTTGTGATAAACATGCACGAAAAAAGCTGTCTCATATTTTAAGATATAAGGATAGTGAAAGGCCAATAGTCGCTCAAGTTTTTGGAGCTAATCCTGAAAATATGAAAAAAGCTTGTCAGTACATAGCAAGCCTTGATTTTGATGGTATTGATATAAATATGGGTTGTCCAGATAAATCAGTTGTAGCCCAAGGTGCGGGTTCTGCATTGATAAAAAATCCTGAATTAGCAAGAAAGATTATAAGATCAGCACAAGAAGGAGTAAAAATTGCTGGAAAAAATATTCCAGTCTCTGTCAAAACAAGAATTGGTTTTAATCAAGAAGAAATTGATAGCTGGATAGGAGAATTACTCAAAGAAGATATTTCAGCTCTAACTGTTCACCTTCGTACTAAAAAAGAACTATCAAAAGTTCCAGCCAATTGGGATCTCGTTGAGAAAATAAAAAAAGTTATTAAAAAAAGCAAAAAAGATGTTTTGCTTATTTGTAACGGTGATATTAAAGATATGAAAGAAGCACGGGAAAAAATTAAAAAATATGGATGTGACGGTGTGATGATTGGCAGGGGGGTATTTGGTAATCCGTGGTTTTTTAATGAACAAAAAAAAGAAATAAGCAAAGAAGAAAAACTCGATGCTCTAATTGAACACACTAAACTTTTCGAAAAAGAATTAGGTGGTATCAAAAATTTTGATGTTATGAAAAAGCATTACAAAGCCTATGTGAACGGTTTTGATGGAGCAAAGGAATTGAGAATTAAACTAATGGAAACAAAAAATTCAAAAGAAGTTGAAAAAAATATTAAAAATTTCTTAAAGAATAATAAATAAAAAAGAGGGTTTGTTGCAATCAACAAACCCTCTCATCATCTTCAATTTCATTTTTTATCCCTATGAATATACCTAAAGTATATCCAGAAAAGATAGATAAAACCATACTTTGTAATCCTCCTGCATCATTGCGGAACATTACCAACAGAAGCATGATCACTACTCCCCCAAAAAGACCCACAGAGCAACCTATTAAAGCCGAGAATTCTAGGTTGTAGTGGTGTCGACCTAAAAGAGTTGCTAGCAAGGAACCAATGGCAATAGTAAGAAATAACATTACCACTAGAGAGATTAGTAAGAACAATAATTGTTTTTCCCAATCAAAATAAATGTCCCTTCTGATGCTTTCATATCCTTTATAGTAGGGTACCCATTTTTGAATAAGAAAATGAAGGACCGGTAAACACAGTAAAAAGACAACCAGCCCTTTTGTTCGAATGCTATTCATAGTTTGTCAATTTTTCATATTATAGCATAATTAGATATAAAAATCAAGGGTAATATTTATTCCCAATTTTTGATATAATCTAAGTATGTCAAAAGAAAAAGAACAAAATATTGCTTTATATCGAAAATATAGACCACATGATTTTGACTCATTAGTGGGACAAGAATATACAAAAAAATTATTAAAAAATAGTGTAAAAAGTGGTAAATTTGCTCATGCTTACATATTTACTGGACCACGTGGAACT
>CAZBHU010000006.1:0-6450 GCA_964492035.1 uncultured Candidatus Saccharibacteria bacterium | reverse complement strand
CCGCAAATATAGACCATCCAACTGGGATGAAGTTATAGGACAAGATCATATCGTCAAAGCAATATCTGGATCTCTTCAAAATGGAAACATTTCTCACGCTTATTTGCTCTGTGGGCCCAGGGGGACTGGTAAAACGACAATTGCTAGAATAATTGCTAACGAGCTTGGAACTTCACCCAACGATATCTATGAAATGGATGCGGCGAGCAATAGGGGGATTGATGATATTAGAGAAATTAAAAAAAGCGTTCAGTCTCTTCCGTTCGATTCAAAATATAAAATATATATATTAGATGAAGTTCATATGTTTTCTCGAGACGCATGGAACGCTCTCCTTAAGACAATAGAGGAACCACCAAGTTATGTAATTTTCATACTTGCAACGACTGAATTAGAAAAAGTTCCAGAGACAATTATTTCTCGTTGCCAGAGTTTTATTTTTAAAAAACCAACAGATGAAATATTGTCTCAGGTTATAGAAAACGTTGCAAAGAAAGAGGGGTGTAAAATAGAAGAAGGGGGAGCTGACCTTATTGCTATTTTGGCGGACGGTGCCTTTCGTGACGCGCTCGGAATTTTGCAAAAAGTTATTTCTTTCTCGGCAAATAAGATAATCACTCTCAAAGAAGTAGAAGAAGTAACAGGGGCTCCCAATAGAACACTCGTCAATGAATTTATAGATGCTCTTTCTCAGAATGAGTTACAAAAAGGTTTTGAGGCTATTGATAAAGCTATTAAGCAAAATCTTGATATGAACATTTATACAAAAATGATTTTGTATAAATTTAGACATGCTTTGATATTAAAATACTTACCAGACATGAAAAAAAATCTAGCTCAAGATTTAACAATAGAAGATTTGGATTACTTGCAAGACTTAGTTAAAGACAAGCCTGAAAATATTTCCTCTGGCAGCCTCTCTGTATTACTTGAAGCTTATCAGTCAATTCAAAATGCTACAATTTCACAATTGCCATTGGAATTAGCACTAATTAAAATAATTAACGATAAATAGTTAAGCTCTAGAAGAGGCAGACCCCATTTCTCTTTTGTAGATTGATACAAGACTATACAAGAGACTTATAGCTAAAGGTCCGATCACAATACCAATTGCTCCAAATAAAGCCACTCCACCCAATATAGAGAAGAGCATAAACAAAGAAGGAATATCTGTGTCTTTCGACATGATGTAAGGATTCAAGATGTTGTCGATAGTACTAACCAACAACACAGACCAAACAAGAAGTCCGAGAGCATTTAGTTGTAGCCCTGAGAAAAATAAGAATAAAATCGCGGGGATAGAGACCATCGAAGTTCCAATCGTAGGCACAAAAGAAGCAATACTTGCAACAATAGCCCAAATTAAAGCATGAGGAACTCCAAAGAGAGTGAAACCAACCCAAGCCAGGAATCCTTGTGCGATAGCAATAGTAAATTGTCCCTTAAATATTCTGTTTATCGAGGCTTTCAGGTCTTTAATAATTTGGGAAGAGTTTTTATCAGAAAGTGGAAGTATTTTTGTAAAATCTTTTTCCCATTTTTCTCCATTTTTAAACAAATAAAATAGAGCGAATATCATTAAGGTAAACATCAAAACTGAGTTAAGCGTAGTAGAAAACAAAGATCCTAAGCTGTTTGTAAGAGAGGACAACAGGTCAGATATTTTTTGTTGTAGATTAAAATCAAAACCACTTGGTAGATACTCGTTTATCCTGTCGTTAACGTGGCCGATCCAAGAGCTTGTATCTTGGGAGCTAACAATATTTACATAAATATCTTGGGCTTGATAAAAAACCGTTCTCCCAACAAAAAATAGGGGGGTACATAGACAAATAAGAAAAATAAATATAGTTAGAATAGAAGCGAGCCAAGAAATGTCTCTCGTTATACGTTTTTTAATCCAAAGATAAATAGGATTAAGGGCAACTGCAAAAGCGATTGTTAGAATTAGGACAGAAATAAAAGGAGAAAAAATTAAAACCGTCAAAACGATAGTTAAGAGTAATAATATAAATAAAAAATATTTTTCAGTTGTCATTGTTTGCATGTCTATATTTTAACAATAAAACAGTTACTTGACTAGTAAAACGGAAAGACAATGCTTGTGCGCCAATAAGTGTTTTATATTTATTTGACAAACCATAAATCTGTTTCAAAATTCCCGAGGCCTTGCCTCTACTGTTATCCACAGGTAATTACATAGGCCTATGTAAAGACACACTTATAATTTTGTTTTGTTTATTTAGAAAGTTCGTCTTCGATCTCCATTATCCTGTTGTATTTGCAGACTCTTTCTCCTCTCATGAGTGAACCAGACTTTATAAATGGACATCCTAACCCAACCGCAAGGTCAGCAATAAATGTATCTGTCGTTTCTCCTGAACGGTGAGAGACAAAAGGTTTCCATCCTTTCTTTTGAGCCATTGTGATAGCTTGTATTGTTTCTGTTACTGAGCCTATTTGGTTTAGTTTGATTAAAACAGAATTAACTGCTTCTTTTTCGATTGCCATTTGGATTCTCTCTATATTTGTTACCAAAAGATCATCTCCAACGATGGTAACCTTATCACCAACAGTCTTAGTCAATAAATTGAACCCTTCCCAGTCATCTTCTGCTAAGCCGTCCTCTATAGAAATAATTGGGTATTTCTCTATGAGCTCTTTGTACCAAGCAACTATTTCTTCGCTTGTAAGAGACTTTTGCTCACCATTAATTTTTAAATTATATTTACCATTTTCATAAAAACTAGAAGACGCAGCGTCCATGCCGATCTTGACCTGGTCTGTTGTGTAACCGGCTTTTAATATTGCCTCCACCATTACTTCTAGGGCTTCCTCGTTGGTCTTTAGTTTTGGAGCAAAACCTCCTTCATCTCCGACGCTGACCGTGTAGCCTCTTTCTTTCAAAATACTTCGAAGGGCATAAATAACTTCTGAGCCAACACGAATTTTTTCTTTAAAAGAATCAAACCCAGTTGGTATAAGCATAAACTCTTGGATATCAAGTCCACTATCTGCATGTTGTCCGCCGTTGATGATATTTAATGATGGGTAAGGGAAAGAGAAGTTTGTATTTCGAGCTAGGCTACCCAAATACTTATAAAGCGGAACGCCTTCTTCGAGGGCTGAGACTTTAGCAAAAGCCATCGATACCCCCAAGATTGCATTTGCTCCCAACCTTGATTTGTTGGGGGTGTTATCCAAGCTTATTAAAAAGTTATCCAAGGATTCTTGGTTGTATTCTTTACCAGAAATTTCTCTTGTAATTTCTCCATTGATATTTTCTACTGCCTTTAATACTCCGAGACCTCGGTAGCGAGCCTTGTCACCATCTCGTAATTCTAGGGCTTCATGAATTCCCGTACTTGCTCCAGATGGAACAGAAGAAATTGCCGTGTGTTTATCGGTGCTTAACAAAACTTCGATAGTTGGATTGCCTCTGGAATCTAATATTTCTCTTGCTTGAACAGATTTGATTTTTACCATAATCTAATTAAATATTTTTATTTCTAATATCATAAAATATACCACAAAAGGCATTAAAATTTAAATTAAATTTTTTAGCCTAAGTACAGGTTGTTGTGGATGAGTTTTTCGAACTGGGTAATTATTGAAGGTTGAACTGGATTGGTGATGTGGCCTGATTCGGGAAGTGTATAAAGATAGGAACAAAATTTCCCAAACTCTTTTTTATTCTTATCAAAGGCACCATATGGATCATTGTTTGATATTATTAAAACAGACTTAGGGAGATTCTTTTTTACTTTTTCTAAATCAATAGGAGTATTTAGCCAAGGCTCAGCAATTGTTAAAGATTTTTTGTCCTCAATATTTTCTAAATAAAACCAACCAGCGACAAACAAAGCTCCTCCGATAGGGATATTAATTCTTTCTAAATATCGAAGAATTGTTTGACAACCTATAGAGTGACCAATTAAGTATGTATTATTGTCCGGAATTCCTACAATTTTTGCTAATTCGGTTACCCATTTTTCTATGGTAGGGTTACTAGTATCTGGCATGTCTGGGACGATGACTTCGTGACCCCTCATTTCAAGTTGGATTTTGGCCCAAGGATACCAATTAACATCATGATTTCCTTCCCAACAGTGAACAATTATTACTTTTGCCATATTTTTAAAATAGTTATTTTGATGAGTCGACTATTTTTGTTATAGATTAATTATATCATGTTTTAATATTTGTAACAGAGAACCATTTGTTGATAAAAACAAAACACCATCGAGCTTCTGGCTCAATGGTGTTTAAAACTTTAGAATATTTTTGCTAACCATCCAAACAAACTAAAACCTTTTTGTTCTTCACCGACGATGTTTTCAACCTCAGTCATAGCTTTTTTGATAACCTCGATTTGTTCTGTAATCTTAGCCTTGTCTTCTTCGTTGGTTAAAACTGATTCAAGGTCTTCTAAATTTTTAATTTTATCCTTATCTTGTTTAATCAACTCTTTAGCCTTTGTGATTTCGTCATATTTAGGCCCAATAAAGAATTTAGCAAAACCGCTTCTTTCTTTAATTTTTTCTAGTTTAGCTTCAACTTCTTCATGATTTTCCTGTTGTGATTGAGCAATGACTCTGACTTGTTGCCCAATTCCTCCAACTCGATCTGCTACTTGTAGCATTTGATGGACCGCATTAGCAACTTGACTTCGTCTTTGTTCACCCATTCTAGATTCTTCATCTTTTGTGGGTTTATCTCCTTTAGCTTTAACTTCTTTTTCTTCTTTGTCGTTTTCGTCTAAATCAGAATCATCTTCTACTTCTATGCTCACAGTTCCAACTGTTCGCGCCTGACGATTTTCTGTTTTTCTTTCTTGGTTGTTTAGGTTATTTTCTTTGCCAGCAGCATATGAGATGCTGGTGATAGAGAAAGAAAATATAAACATTAAGATTCCCAATATAAGTGGTATTCTCATTTTTATTTTTTTAATTAACTAATAATTTGGCCCCGACACATACAGAGACGATAACAAACACGAAACGTTACACTTCCTTTCGACCATTTTTCTTGTTGTTTTGTTGATGATTATCATTACTCTTTTCGTTTGTCATATTCGATTTTGATTCAAGTTCGGTGTTTTCTTGCTCGATGGAGCTCGATTTGTTTTTTGTTGAATCTTCTATCTTTTTGTCGTTTTTAGTTGCTTCTTCTTTTTTCTCATTTTTGTTTTCAGTAGGAGTGGAAACAGAGTCACGGGATTTATTTCCGTTGTTATTTTTTTGTTTATTTATTTTATCAACTTCATTCTCTATTTTTTCTTTAAAATCTAGTGTTTTGTTTTCAGACAATTTATTTGCTTTTTGGAGATGTTTTTCTAATAGTCTCTCAGCTGTTTTGATATTTTTCTCCTCGTATTTTTCTTTGTTTAAAATTGTATTGATCTCGGCGATTCTTTTTTCGGCGAGTTTGATTTCATACTCGGCTTTTTTTTCTTGATCAAAAATCATAATTCTACCCAAGTCTTCTGTTATTAATTTAATAGAGTACAGGGCGTCTCCTGGTAAGCTGTCTCTGCTTGCATAAGCAGCTCTACCACTACCTAAAATAAGGGCGATAATAACCATGACAGTTGCAACCTTTAGGGTAGGGAATTTAAAATCATTTATTGTCATGGCTTGGTTCTCTGTTGCGGGCTCTTTTTCTGGAGAGTAAAAATTCATGTATTCTTTAAGATTATCCTTTATCAACGACAAAGAGCTCTCGCTTACTGGAGATTTCTGTAGATTTTTTAATTGTTTTTTAAGCTCTTTATTTTTCATACTTCTTCTTTAGTGTTTGTAATGCTCGGTGGATGGTTACTCTAATGTTTACCTGACTTTTGTTAGTGATTTTTGATATTTCACCAATACTAAGATCGTCTAAGTATTTCATTATTAAAATTTCACGATACTCTTCCTTTATTTCAGATAAATATTTTTTAAGTTGAGTGAGCTCAATCTCATCATCGATTCTTTGTTCTTCTTTGTTTTCTTCGATGATAATATCCTCTTTATCTTCGACGACTTGCTCTAAGAAATATGTTTCTTTCCTGGTTCGATAGTAGTCTATAATAATGTTGTTTAATATTTTGTATAAAAATGCCTTGATGTTATTTATCTCACTATTGCTATCGTTGACAATACTTCTCCAAGCTTTGAAAAACATTTCTTGGACTAGGTCTTCTGCAGTCTCTTTATCTCTTACTCTGAAATACGCATGCCTTAAAATACTTGGGGCATACTCTTCGTAGGATTTCTCGAACTGTTTTTTCATTTCATCCATCCCGTTGTTGGTGACGATTAAAATAATAATTTGTTACACTAAAAACAACTATTTATATAATTTTTACTTATCTGCCTCTTCTGTTTTACCCCACTGTCATCTTGGTTTACGACATTCCAGAATCGCATAATTAACAATCAGTCGAAAATTGTTTTTATCAATTAAAAT
>CAZBHU010000005.1:0-12357 GCA_964492035.1 uncultured Candidatus Saccharibacteria bacterium | reverse complement strand
TTTCTTAATTTTTCGTGAACCTTGGCTTCTATTTGTCTAATTCTTTCTCGAGTAACCCCAAATTCTTGCCCCACCTCTTCGAGAGTATGTTGTATCCCATCATTTAAACCGTAACGCAATTCTAAAATTTTTCTTTCTTTTGGGTTAAGAGTTTCTAATACTTCTCTTATTTGATCAGAAAGTATTCGACGAGAAGTTTCTTGATCTGGTCTTAAAATTTTATCATCTGCAATTAATTCACCTCGTGTTGATTTTTCATCATCATCCCCTATCGGTTGCTCTAAAGAAACAGTGTCTTGATTGATTTGTTCAATAACATGAATTTTTTCTATATCTAAATTCATTTCTGTCGCAATTTCTTCTATTAAAGGCTCTCGTCCTAGGTCTTGAGATAGTCTTCGAACAACTTGCTTGTATTTAGAAATAGTCTCAACCATGTGAACTGGTATACGAATTGTTCTAGATTGATCAGCAAGAGCTCTAGTTATCGATTGACGAATCCACCATGTCGCATAAGTAGAAAATTTAAAACCTTTTGACCAATCAAATTTTTCGACAGCCTTAAACAAACCCAAATTCCCTTCTTGTATCAAATCGAGAAGGGTTAGATCTGAGCTACGCCCTACATACTTTTTAGCAATAGCGACCACAAGCCTTAGGTTAGCTCTGGCTAAAAGATTTTTAGCCTCTTGATCGCCTTTTTCTATCCTATATGCTAAATTTCTTTCTTCGCTAGCAGAGATCAAAGAATACTGACCTATTTCTTTTAGGTATATTTGAATTGAATCATATGATGGAGAATCTTTGCTATATTTTTGAACTATTTTATTTAAATCTTCATCTATGTCTAAAAGATTTCCACCTTCTAAAACATCAATCCCTGCAACTGTTAGCTTGTCATAAAGATCATCTAAAAATAAAACATTTTCTTCTATGTCTGGAAAAATTTTAATTATTTCATCATAAGTAATGAACCCTCTCTTTTTCCCTTTTTCAACGATTAAGTTTGATTTTGCTTCCAGGTCTAGGGCTTTTTTATCTGCAGAAATTTTATCCTTTTTTTCAGCTACTTTTTTAATTTTGGTTATCTTTAATTTTGGTTTAACTGTTGTCTTTTTGATAACTTTTTTAATCTTAGTTATCTTTTTAATTTCTTTCTTTTTGCTAACTGGTTTAGTAACCTTTTTAAATTTAGAGGAATTAGCTTTTGATACTATTTTTTTAGTAGGTTTTTTTACAGCCTTAACTATTTTTTTAGTTGTCTTTTTGATAACTCTTTTGTTTTTAAGTTTTTTGTTTGGCATATTTTATTTACTACGACAATTTTTTATATTCTCTATTTTTTCGACTATTTTTTGATAATTAATAAGACTTTCCTTTAACCCTTCTTTGTTGCTATTTTTTTCTTCTTCTTTAATTTTTATTTGAAGAGAATATAACTGGTTGTTCAGTATTTCCTCTTCTAAATTAAGGATTATTTCTTCTATGTCTTTTTCTAGTAAATTATTTTTATTTGAATACCACTTTTCTGCTTCAAATATTAAATTCTCCTTAAACGGATCATAAGGTTCTTGTATTTTATTAAACTCCTCAAACCCAATCGATTTAATAAATTCATCTTTCTTTTTTTGTATAATATCTTTATCTGATTCATTTTCTCCTCCCCAAAATAAAAGGGCAAAAAATCTTTTACTCAGGTTATCTTGTCGAGAATTTAGTTTATTTTTTTCCTTAGCTATTCCATTTTCTTCAACAATTTTAACTCCTTTTTTTCTTTCATAATCTCTAAAATCACTGATTAGGGCTTCTTCTTGAATACCAGTTTTTTCGTATATATCTTTTATGTAATTAGATCTTTTTATAGAACTTGTAATCATCACCAAAAAAGGAAAAATCTTCTCTTCTATGTCTTTTCTTCTGTTTTCTTTTTTGTTAGAGCGACTACAAATTTCTTCCAACAAAAAATGAATAGTATCGGTAGAATTCTTTATTATATTTTTCCATTTTTCTGGATTTTCTAAAATAGTGTCTGCGGGATCTTTTCCTTTTGGGGAAAAAGCTATTTTTACTTGCATGTCTAACGATAAAGCAATCATACTAGAACGATAAGCTGCCCTAACCCCAGCATCATCACCATCATAAGCAAAAATCACATTCGAAGACAATCTTTTTACTAAACCTAAATTATTTGTCTTTGCTTCGTTGTCGGTTGTCGTATCTGTAAAGGCAGTGCCTGAGACAGCAACCGTATTTATAAAACCAGCCTGATGAGAAAGAATTAAGTCCATTTGACCTTCTACTATTATGGAGTAATCACGAGTCCTAATTGCATTTTTTGCTTTATCTAGACCATAAAGAACATTCGACTTATTGTAAAGAGGAGTATCTGGACTGTTGATATATTTTGCTTCTTCTATCCCAGACGAAGAATCTATTTTTTTAAAAAATCTTCCTGAAAAAGCAATAACTCGCCCAGAAGAATCGCTAATTGGAAACATTATCCGACCCCTAAACCTGTCGTAATAATGATTGCCATTTTGACTATTTTTTATCAAGCCAACCTTTTCTATGTCTTTTAGTTTAAATCCTTTTTTAATTAAGTAATCATAAAGAGAACTCCATTCTTCTTTTGCATAACCAATTCTAAAATTAGTTATTGAATTTTTCTTTAGACCTCGTTTAATCAAATAATCAAAAGCTTCTTTATTATTTAAAAGATTGGATTCAAAAAATTTTGTAGCTTCTTCCATTATGCTATACAAAACAGTTGATTCATCTTTCGAATCTTTACTTAAACTAAAAGGTAATCCGGCCTTATCAGCTAGAACCTTAAGGGCACCAATAAAATCTGTGCCCTCAAAATGTTCCACAAAAGAAAAAATATCTCCTTTTGCATTACAACCAAAACAATAGTAAGAACTTCTTTCTGGAGAAATAAAAAACGATGGTGTTTTTTCGTTGTGAAAGGGACACCTAGTCTTAAAATTCTTGCCAGCTTTTTCTAGCTTAAGGTAAGAAGAAGCGACATCTACAATTGATAGTCTTTCTTTAATTTTTTGAACTAGGTCGTTCATCTTTTGTTTTTGTTTGAATTATTATTCAAACGATTCCCCATTTTCATACTCTTCTGTTTCTTCAACCACTCTCTTCATACCAAAACCAGTTCCGGCAGGAATTAACCCTCCTACGATAACATTTTCCTTTAAACCTCTTAGGTTATCAACGCCACCACGAATTGCATTGTTTATCAACACCCTGTTAGTGTTTTGGAATGAGGCTGCAGATAACCAGCTCTTAGTTGTTAAGGATACTTCAGAAATACCCAAAACAATAGTCCCTGCTTCTGCCTTAACACCCCCTTCTTTTTCTGCCCGATTGTTTTCTTCAATGAGTTCTATGTTCTCTACTATTTCACCCGGAGAAAATGTTGTATCCCCAGCTTCTTTAATTTTCTTCCTAGAGAACATTTGGCGAATTATTATCTCAAGATGTTTTTGAGAAATAGAAACTCCTTGTAAATCATACACCTTATTAACTTCATCAATAATATATTCTTCTGCCTTTTCTTTTCCGCCGTATTTTACTATTTCATTAATATCAGCAGAGCCATCTGTTAACAAATCACCTTTTGAAACCTTTGATCCAACTTTAACTAACGGTTGTCTTCTTGGTGGAACAGTATACTCAACTTCATTTCCAGCCTTTGTTCCAGCTTTATTGTCAGCTTTTAGATCAGAGAGAACTTTAATTATTTTTTCTTTTCCGTCGTCTTTTATTTCAACAACTTCCCCATCGGTCATTGCTACAATTGCTGGATTCTTTGGAATTCTTCTTTCAAAAATTTCTTCAACACGAGGAAGACCTGTTGTAATATCAACAGTTGCAACTCCTCCGGCGTGGAATGTTCTAAGCGTAAGCTGTGTACCAGGTTCCCCAATAGCTTGGGCTGCAATAATACCAACTGCTTGACCTTTTTCTATCATTGTATTTCTTCCCATGTCTAAACCGTAACATTTTTGGCAAACTCCATGTATGGTCTCGCAAGTTAATGGTGATCGAACATGAGCTTCTTTTATGCCGGATTTTTCTAGCAACTTTGCCCCTTCTTTATTTATCAATTCTCCCTTCTTAAATAAAACTTTTCCTGTCTCATCTTTAATGTCTTCTAATAGAATTCTTCCATTTATAAGTTTTACAAAATTACCATCTTCTGCATGAACTCTTTTACCCCTCTTTGTTCCACAATCCTCTTCTGTAACAACCACATCTTGAGCAACGTCCACTAGACGCCTAGTCAAATAACCGGCCTTAGCAGTATTCAAGGCTGTGTCTGCAGTACCCTTTCTGGCTCCATGAGTTGTAATAAAGTATTCAAGAGGTGATAATCCTTCAATGTAAGATGGAATAATTGGAAAATCAATTCTTTCTCCTGATGTGTTAATAATAATACCTTTCATTCCACACATTTGAGCTAATTGAGAAACATTTCCTCTTGCTCCTGAAATAATTAAATCGTAAGTAGAACTCTTAATATCAAGACCTTTAGGTGCTAATTTTTCTAATTCTTTTTGTGCATGTTCCCAGATTTCAATAATTTTTTGACTCTTTTCATTTTCCGAAAGTAAACCTTCTTCAAATTTTTCTCGAATATTTTCTTCTTCTTTTCTGTACCTAGCTATTATTTCAGGTTTTTCTTCTGGAATTTTAACATTGTCTATGCCCCAAGTGATACCAGAAAGTGTTAAATATTTATACCCGAAATCTTTTATCTTATCCAAAATTGCAGGGGTGCGATCGATACCATACTTAGCAACTATTTCGTCTACCAAGACATTAATTCTTTTAGCGGTAATTTCTTCGTTTATATAAGGGAAATCATCTGGAAGAACACTATTAAAGAACAGTCTTCCTACAGTAGTTTCAAAAGGTTTTCCTTCAAAAACTTGATATTTAATTTTATCTTCTCCCCCAATTACTTTAATTTTTGCTCTGAAAGTAATTATTCCGAGATCGTAAGCGGTAATAGCTTGATTAGGACTTGAAAAAGCCATTCCTTCACCCTTTTCTTGTTCCATTGTCTTAGTCATCCAATAACACCCGAGAACTATGTCTAGTCTAGGCACAGCAATAGGAGCGCCGTCTTGAGGGTTTAAAATGTTCTTACTAGAAGACATATAGTTTCTTGCTTCCCCCTGTGCTTTTTCTGAAAGAGGAACATATACAGCCATTTGGTCTCCATCAAAGTCAGCGTTGAAACCTTTACAAATAAGTGGGTGGATTTGAATAGCATTTCCTTCAATCAAAACTGGTTTGAAAGCTTGAATACCCAGTCTGTGAAGCGTTGGAGCTCTGTTTAAAAGAACATATTTTCCTTTAATAACCTCTTCTAGAATTGCCCAAACTTCAGGTATTCCTTCTTCGATTAAACGATTAGCTCCTCTAATATTGAAAGCTAATTCTGTTTCCAGAAGTTTTGAAATAATAAATGGTCTAAATAATTCCAAGGCCATGTGTTTTGGCAAACCACATTGATCAAGTTTTAACTTAGGACCAACCACAATAACCGATCGTCCTGAATAGTCTACACGCTTACCAAGCAGGTTTTGACGAAACAAACCTTGCTTTGATTTTAGGTTATCTGACAAAGATTTAAGAGCTCTTTTTTGAGATGAAGATACAGCTTGAGAATCATTTTGCTTGGCAATCGAATTGTCAATCAATGCGTCTACCGCTTCCTGAAGAATTCTTTTTTCGTTTCTCAAAATAACATCAGGTGCTCCAATCTCTTTTAGTTTTCTCAATCGATTATTTCGGTTTATTACTCTTCGATAAAGATCATTTAAATCAGAAGTGGCATGTCTTCCTCCGTCAAGAGCAACCATAGGTCGAAGAGCTGGTGGTATAACTGGAATGACTGTTAAGAACATCCATTCTGGACGAATTGATGAACGAATCATTGAGCGAATCAGTGAAAGCCTCTTATCTAGCTTTTCTTTTTCTATTCTTGATGCTTTTTTAACAAGCTCTTCAGTTTCTCCTTTTACTTTTTCAAGATCCATATTCTTAAAGATAGTATAGATGGCTTCTGCTCCTATACTTGCTTCAAAACAACTTCCGTATTTCAAGCCAAAGTGATGATAAGCAATTTCGTTCAAAACTTTACCCGGCGCAATTTCTGAAATTTCCTTCTTTGCATTTAACAAAAGTTCTTTTAGTTTTTCTTTGTCTTCTTCAGAATTTGCACTCTTTATCTTTGATTTAAATTCACTTTCCAAATTTTTTATAATATTTTCTTTTTCCTCACTGTAAATATTTGTAATAATATATCCAGCAAAATAGATAACTTTTTCTAGATCACTTACAGAAATATTCAAAAGTATAGACATTCTGGAAGGAACTCCTCTTAAGAACCAGATATGAGCTACAGGAGAAGACAATTCGATATGCCCCATTCTCTCTCTTCTAACAATAGACCGAGTCACTTCCACTCCACATTTTTCACAAACAATATCTTTATATCTTATTCTTCGATATTTACCACAATAACATTCATAGTCTTTTTCAGGTCCAAAAATTCTCTCGTCAAAGAGACCATTTCTTTCAGATCTTCCAGTTCGATAGTTAATTGTTTCTGGCTTTGTAACTTCTCCATAAGACCACTCCCTGATTGCTTCAGGCGAAGCTAGCTTAAGAGAAATTGAGTCGAAATTTGTTGTATCAATAGTTTTCATAATTTTAAATAAATAAATTATTAATCTTTATTCTCCCCCACTCTTTTAAGCTCTACATCTAAGGCTAAACCTCTTAGGTAGTTTAACAATACATTAAACGAAGCTGGGATGTTTGGTTCTCCAATAGGATTACCTTTAATTATCGAATCAAAAGCCTGTGAGCGACCCATAATATCATCAGACTTAATTGTTAACATTTCACGAAGTGTGTAAGCTGCACCATGCCCTTCCAAAGCCCAGACTTCCATTTCTCCAAATCTTTGTCCTCCTCCTTGTGCCTTGCCTCCCAATGGTTGTTGAGTAATAAGTGAGTATGGCCCGATTGATCGCATGTGCAATTTATCTTCAACCATGTGATGAAGTTTCAATAGATACATATAACCAATTGCAATATCCTGGTCAAAAGCATCTCCAGTTCTTCCATCATACAAAGTCACCTTACCGCTTTCTGGTAGTCCTGCTTTAACTAATTCTTCTTTAATTTCTGGAACAGTAGCAGAAGTAAATGGAGGAACAATAGCTTGATACCCCAATGTATTTGCGGCATAGCCTAAATGCATTTCCAAAATTTGTCCGAGGTTCATTCTTGATGGCACGCCAAGTGGTGTCAAAATAACATCAAGCTGAGTTCCGTCTGCCATATATGGCATATCTTCTTCTGGAAGTATCAAAGAAATAACTCCTTTGTTACCATGACGACCTGACAATTTGTCTCCAACTGATATATTTCTTAATTGAGCAATTTCAACAACGATCCTTTTTATTATTCCTGATTCTAGGTTGTGTCCTTGTTCACGTGAAAAAATTTTAACTCCAATCACACGCCCTCTTTTACCGTGTTCTAGGCGAAGTGAAGTATCTTTAACGTCACGAGCTTTTTCGGTAAAGATAGATCTTAACAATCTTTCTTCTGGAGTAAGTTCGGTTTCTCCTTTTGGTGTAATTTTACCTACCAAAATATCATTTTCTTTAACTTCTGCTCCAACAACAATTATCCCATCTTCATCCAAATCTTTTAATTTATTTTCTCCGACATTAGGTATATCTCTAGTTGTTATTTCTGGCCCGAGTTTTGTGTCTCGAACATTACATACGAACTCTGTAACATAAATGCTTGTAAACTTACTATCTTTAACAAGTCTTTCTGAAAGTATTATCGCATCTTCATAGTTTGCTCCAGCCCATGACATAAATCCAATTAAAACATTTTGTCCGATAGCGGTTTGCCCGCCAACAGTGGTACTGGTGTCTGCAAGTATATCTCCTTTTTTTACTTTATCACCCAAAGAAACACTTGGTCTTTGGTGAAAGACAGAGAAATTGTTTGTTCTTGAGAAATTAATTAACGGATACACATGATCCTTTCCTTTTTCGTCTTTAATAGTTATTTTTTTAGCATCTACAAAAGAAACCTCACCGTTTACCTCTGAGAGCACTAATCGTCCTGAATCACGGCTGACTCTTTCTTCAATTCCAGTTGCCACTAACGGAGCTTCAGGTAAAACACAAGGAAGAGCCTGCTTTTGCATGTTGCTTCCCATGAGTGCTCTGTGTGCATCATTGTGTTCTAGGAATGGAATCATTGATGTCGCTAGAGAAAAAGCCTGTGTTGTCGCCACATCAATAAAATCTACTTCTTCCTTTGGAATAATTCCTGGCTTTGTTTTTATTCTTGCTTCTACTTTTTCTTTTATGATATTCCCATTTTCTTCATAAGCAATTCCAGCATGTGCAATATTAAATTTTTCTTCTTCAAGCGCGTTTAGGTAAACAACTTCACTTGTAATTTTTCCATTTTTTACTTTAATGTACGGAGTTTCAATAATTCCAAATTCATTTATTCTTGCATAAGTAGACAAGTGAACGATCAATCCAATATTTGGACCTTCTGGTGTGTGAATTGGGCAAACTCTTCCGTAGTGAGATGTGTGAACATCACGAACTTCTAGACCCGCTCTCTCTCTGGTAAGACCTCCTGGTCCAAGTGCTGATAATGTTCTTAGATGTTCAACTTCTGCTACAACGTTTTCTTGGTTCATAAACTGAGAAAGCTGATTGGCGGTAAAGAATTCTTTTACTCTAGCCTGAAGTGGTCTCTGGTTTATGACTTGAATAGGCATTGTAGTACCAGCATCAATAACAGACATCTTGTCTTGAATGTTTCTTTTAATTTGAGTCATACCCACTCGGAATTTTTGTTGAAGCATCTCTCCGACAAATCTAACCCTTCTTTGTCCTAAGTGGTCAATATCATCAGCTTTAGCATTTATGTCTCCATTAAGAGCAACAATGTTATTAATGATAGCCACGAGATCTTGCTTTGTAATAGTCCTAATCTCAAGATCTTTTTCTGTCATACCAAATTCAAAACGCTTGTTGAATCGGAATCGTCCAACTGGAGAAATATCGTATCTTTCAGGAGAAAATAGTGAAGCAATAAATTCTTTTGCGTTTTCTGGTGTTGCCAAATCTCCATCTCTTAATCTCTTATATATTTCAATAAAAGATTCTAGTGCTGTTTTGGCTGGATCTTTTTCTATAGAAATCTGTATTGTCTTTGTGGCTTCCTCATTGCCTTCGAAAGCCTTAAGAATATCTTCATCCTTTTCTAGGCCTAAAACACGAAGAAGCGAGGCTACAGAGAATTTTCGCTTTTTATCTACCCTAACATATATTCCGCCATCAGAATCTGATTCTATTTCTATCCAAACTCCTCGAGCAGGAATTATTTTTGCACCAAATAATCTTTTGGCTTTTATTTCTAGTTCAGTAAAGAAAACTCCAAAAGAACGAGTTAATTGTGGAACGATAACTCTTTCTACTCCGTTGATTATAAAAGTTCCATGACGAGTCATCATCGGAACATCTGCCATAAAAATTTCTTGCTCTTTAGTTGTGCCAATTGACTTGTTTAAAAGCTTAACTCGCGCTTTTAAATTTCCTTCATAAGTCAACTTGTTTATTTTTGCATATTCTTCATCGAACTTAGGTTCGGAAAGAACAAATGATGTAAAATCAAGTTGAAACTTTTTTTCAGAATAATCATTGATTGGTGAAAATTCCTTAAAGACCTCTTTAAGACCTTGCTCGACTAACCAGTTGAAAGATATCAATTGGTTCTCTATTAGATTGGGTAACGGGACTAACGGTTTTTTGTATCGACTAAAATACTTCTTCTCTCTTATCGCAGTTTTTTTCATATAAAAATTTTATAACAAAAAAACACTAAGGTCGGTCAAAACCCTATTGCTTTAACTTATTGATAATTAATGGCAATGTTATTTTTTAACACAAGAGCCTGTTCTTCTAATAAATGAGGATTGGTCCACAACTCAATCTTTTTCAATCTAAGGTAAAGTATATACAAAAACCTTATATCTGTCAAGCTGTGTCACTTAAAAACCTTAGAATTAATATCTTGTATTACTTATTCATTTCTATGGCTTAGTCACCTTCTCAAAAATACCACGCTTCATCAAAATCCCTATAATCAACCTAAATAAACCGAATAAGCTAAAATCTTGCTTTCTTTTTTATTCTAATGAGTGAAGGATCAGTCCGCTTCTTAATTTTGGCTCAAACCATGTTGATTTAGGAGGCATAATATTTCCGCTATCTGCTATATCCATCAACTGCTTCATGGAAACTGGGTATAGGGCAAAAGCTACTTTCATTTCTCCACTATCTACCCTTCTTTTTAATTCACCCAATCCTCTTATGCCACCTACAAAATCTATCCGATCGCTTCTTCTCAAATCAACAATATCAAAAATAGGGGTCAAAACGCTTTCTGTTAAAATAGTTACATCCAAAACACCAATCGGGTCATTATCATTGTAAGTCCCTTCTTTAGCCTGCAGTGAATACCACTTTCCCGACAAATACATTGAGAAATTATGAAGACCGTTTGGTTTATAAATATCTTCACCTTTTTCTTCAATGTTAAACGATTCAGATAATTTCTCAATTAACTGTTCATTGGTTAGATTATTTAAATCTTTTATCAGTCTATTGTAATCGATAATGGTTAAGGAACTTTCTGGAAAGTTTACTGATAAGAAAAAATTATATTCTTCATTGCCTGTATGGTTAGAATTTTTTTCTTTTTTCTCTTGCCCCACCAAAGCAGCTGCTGCTGTTCTGTGATGACCATCTGCTACATAAAGATAGTCAATCTGGTCTCTAAAAATTTCTTCGATTCTTTTTACTTTAACTTCATCATCTATAATCCAAACTGTATGCCCAACTCTGTCTTCAGATACAAAGTTATATATTGGATTTTTAACTATTACTTCTTTGATGATTACATCTAGTTCTTCGTTATCCTTAAAAGCAAAAAATACAGGTTCGGCATTAAAATTAGTATGGCGAACATGATTTTTTCTGTCTTCTTCTTTGTCAGCCCTAGTTAATTCATGTTTCTTAATGACATTATTCAAATAATCTTCTACGCTTGCTCCACCAACAATACCATGCTGAGTCTTACCGTTCATTGTTTGTGCATAAATATAATAACAAGGATCATTATCTTGAAATAAAAACCCGTCTTGAATTAATTTTTGTAAATTATCTTTAGCTTTATTGTAAACTATCTCGGTGTGGATATCTTCTATTTCAGGTAAATCTATTTCTGGTTTAATAACATGATAAAAAGATAACGCATTATCCCCTGCTTCATTTTTTGCTTCTTCGCTATTTAAAACATCATAAGGTCTTGATGCAATTTTTTTTGCTGTTTCGTTGTCTTTTGGACGAAATCCTTTAAAAGGTTTAAGTATTGGCATGTTTTTGTATGTTAAAAAATTAATAAGTATTCATATGTTAGACTTTCTGTAAAAGTTAGTCAATAAAAAAATTATTTTTTCTTTTTATTTTTCCAAATATCTATATCTTTGTGATTCCCCGAGAGTAAAACCTTTGGCACTTTGTATTTTTTATTATTATGGACCAAAACTTCTGGGCGAGTGTATATCTCACTTGATGAAATTCTTTCCTCCTCTCTTGAATCAAAATTACCCAAAACTCCTTCTATTTGTCGAGATATAGAATCAATTAAAACCATCGCGGGGATTTCCCCTCCTGTCAAAACATAATCTCCGATAGAAAGATCCTGAATTTTATAACCAAGATCTTTGATTATTTTTTTTGCACGAGAATCAATACCCTCATAACGACCACAAATCATTACAATATCTGTGTATTTTTTTGAGAAATCTTTGGCTGTTTTGGTATCAAATTTTTTTGCATTTGGCATGAAATTTATTATCAAAACCTTTTTTGCTTTTTTATCTTTCGATATTTTTTTTGCGACAGATAGCACAGATTTAATCACGGGCTCTGCCATCATTACCATGCCAGGACCTCCTCCGTATGGACGTTCGTCTATCTGCAAAGAAACATTACCGTCTGGCCAAACTTTTTTATATTTACCACTAACAAATTTACGAGGGTTCGTAAACGATACTGAGATTTTTTTATTCTTAATGGCACGCCCTAAAATAGATTCACTTAGATACGAATCAAACATTTCTGGAAATAACGTTATTATGTGATATTTTATCATACTGGTTTATTTTATCACAAAATTAAAAGTCCTCCACCTGGAGGACTTTTAATTTTGTGATAA
>CAZBHU010000004.1:0-12528 GCA_964492035.1 uncultured Candidatus Saccharibacteria bacterium | reverse complement strand
CAAATTAATGCTAGCACATTCATATCCACCAAAATTATATGATGCTGTTGTTTCTAGCGTTACATACTCTCCTGGAGAATATGTTGATTTGTCTAGATTAAAAGTCAAAACCAAAACTCCATAACTGGTATCCTCAGGATAAACGTTGCTAGTACCAGAAGGTGTAACATATATCGTATCTGCTTTCACATTACCACCAGGAATTAGAAACATTGAGAGGATAAAGAAGATAGCAAGCATTGCTCCTTCAATATGTCCACTCTTGGGTTTATTACTATTGTCATCTTTTGGTTTATTGTCTTTCTTTAGTTTCTTTACATATATTATTATTCCAGCAATAACTAGTAATGCTAATATAATGATTGCAATAATACCTAGTTTACCTGAGAATAGGTTGGTTTCTTCGTTAGCTTCAAATATTAAAGCTTTTTGATCAAGTACTTTTCCTGATGCGTCATAAAGAGAGATGGTTACTTCTGGATCATTACATGATTTACTAATAGTTACTGGTATTTCAATGAATCCAACTCCTGCCATTTGGGTATTTATTGGACTCTCTATACAAGATCTCTTATTCTTATTAACAATATCAGCTTCAAGAGTAATAGAGGTTAATTCTTCTCTTTTGGTGGCAGATGAGGTCCAGAAAAATGATATCTTTGCTTCCTCGTTGGCTTTATATGAATTTTTGTCTAATGAGACGTTTTGAATAGTTGCACTTAAACCAGAAACTGTGTAAGCCATTGTAATATGGTTTGAATTTATCCCATTGGTTTTGAAATATATCTTGGTTATATATGATTGAGGTACCACTATTTTAGGAAGAGTTAAACTGACTAACTTTTCCTCAAGAGGTCTAAGCAAAACAGGACTAATATCTCCTCCTAGTTGTGGCACTTCATCGCCATATAGAGTTCGATATCGAGTTTCAAATATTGGACTAGTCAAAACTTCATCTCCCAGATTGTTTTTTATATAACAAGATAGAATAATTTTGTCTTCTTTAGAGACAATATTCTGATTTGTGTTGTTTTCTATCACACTACCAGCTCTAACTATTTCTGTTGAACAAGATTCTGCTAATATTTCGACAGTGTTTAATTGTTTTGTAAAAGTAGCCTTTCCTACTTCTATGCTACCAAGAGGTAATCCACTGTAATTTCTAGCAGAAATATATACATAATATGTTCCGTCTATTGATGCTGGCGCGGTGTATTTTATGGTTTTAGGAATGTTGGAATTTGTTGGAATACTTAATATTTCTGGATATACAAATTCATCTATAGTTTTTTGCTGATTACCTATTTTTTCTACTAAACGAACTCCGTATTTTACTCCAGATTGAGCTCCTTCTCGATTGTTAATATTAAAAGACAGAACAAGAGTATTTTCCTCTTGAGAAACAATACTTGCATCTTGAACATTAACCTTAGCAAGTACGATTGTCTTGCTTTCAGATTTTTCCTGAGCAGGTAATGTCTCTGCAATGACTTTTTCTGAAAAGATCACCGAAAAAACAAGGAGAGCTATTATAAAAGAGAATTTTGATAACCTCATATTTTTGTAAGTTAAAATAATAATACAAACTGTTAAAATAATTATAACATAAATTAAAAATAGCAACAAAAACTAGTTGTTATTAACTTTATCAGATATATGGTTTTTATTTTGGAATCTAGAAATATTTAACACCACACCCATCATACCCATAGACAAAAGCAGAGCTGTTCCTCCGTGAGAAATAAAGACCAAAGGAACTCCAGTCAGTGGAAAGACACCTATCGAAGAAGCTATGTTCACATATGATTGGGCTGTGATAATAGTAACAAAACCTATTACTAGTAGTTTACTAAAAGAATCAGGAGCATTACGAATTGCTATCCTATAACCACGTAAAACGAAAGCAAGATAAAGCAATACTAAAAATGCGCTACCAATAAAACCTAATTCTTCACCGATGACTGCAAAGATTGAATCTCCTTGAGGTTCTGGTAAATAATTAAATTTTTGTATGCTTTGCCCTAATCCTCTTCCAGAAATCCCCCCAGAACCAATAGCGATTAATGATTGTTGAAGCTGATAAGATGTTGTTTGGCTATTAGCATTTGGATTAATGAAAGTTTCTACACGATCCATTAAGTATGGAGTAAAATAAACTAAAGTCGCAAATCCAATAATAGCTACTCCAAAAAATATTAGAATATGTTTGATATTTGCGCCAGAAATAAAAAGCATAATAAGCGCTGTTATGGTCATCAGAATAATACTTTTAGTGTCTGGTTGGTTTACTAAAATAGCCCCTATTGTTCCGATTAAAACCACAAGTGGTAAAATTGAAAACAAGGGATCTTTTACTTTTGTTTTTGCCCAAGAAAGCCAAGCCGAAAAATAAACAATAAAACCAATTTTTAAAAGTTCTACAGGTTGAAAGGAAAAACCAAAAATATTAATCCAACGACTTGCCCCTTTAAATTTTAATCCAATCCCGGGAACAAAAACAAGTAGGGTTACCAATATAGATAAAACAAAAATTATTAAAGAATATTTTCTTAAAAATTTGTGAGGAATTTTAAATCCTACATACATAGCAATGAGCCCACCAACGAATCCTAAGATAAATTGGCTAAAAATAACATTGTTAAACTCAACTTCGTTTTTAGCTAAAATCCCCAAAGATGCTGAAGTAAAAGTAGCCAGTCCGACAAGGACAAGTGTGATGACTATACCTAAAAAAGTTTTATCTACTTTTCCTTTTTTCATTAGCTAATGATTGAAATAATTACCCCTACAATAGAAGTGATAATGCTTATAATCCAATATCTCATAGTAACTTTATATTTTGGCCAACCTCGTGCTTCAAAATGATGATGAAGAGGTGCTATCAAAAAAACTCTTTTACCGTGTCTTAATTTAACAGATGCAATTTGAATAACTGCAGACATTGAGGTTATAAATAACGGGAAAGCTATAATAGGTAGAAGTAAAACAGTGTTTGTCATAAAAGCAATGACAGCTAGTGTGACGGTCAATCCAATCATGCCGGTTTCCCCCATATAAAATCTTGCTGGTGGTATATTAAACCAAAGAAAAGCTAATATGGCTCCAGTGATAACTCCACAAAAAGTCGCAATATCAACTTGATTATTAAAATAAGCAATTAAGGTATAGGCCATAAATATTGTAGCCAAGACTCCTCCTGATAATCCATCTATTCCATCTATTATACTGGTTGACCACAAAGACAACATGACTAACATAAAAAAGGGTATAAACAAATACCCCAAACTAACATCTCCCACCCAAGGAATATAAAAACCCGTTATTCCTAATTTTACATAAAACCACAACCCTATTATAAGACCAAGCAAAAGAATGATAGAAATTTTTAAATATCGAAGAAACATTGGATCCTGACTCCATTTACCTGTTCCAAATATTTGAAGAAAATCATCAGCAAGGCCAATTATAGAGGCCACAATCAAGGCTGTAAAAGGTAACAAGGTTTGATTTCGACTAATAAAACTTAGTTTATTTGTTAGCTCATTACCTAAAATATAATCAGCGATAAGAATAACCGCCACGGTTAAGATAGCAGAAACCCATATTATCATTCCTCCAACCCTCGGAGTAGAAACTTCTGATTCCACATCATGTATTTGTGAAAATTTATTTTGACTATCATTAATAATATTTTTGTTCCTAGAAACTTTTTTCCACATTTTATATTTATAAAAATAGTGGGTTGCAACAGGGGTTAAGAAGATACCTATAGTAAAAGCTATAACCGCAGGTAAAAATATTTTTATTGCGTTAATCATTATTTTCTATAGTATTATTAATTTCTTGTAATTGAGACCTAATTTCTTCGTAGTTTGGTAGTTCTTTGATTGATTTAATTCCTAAGTAAGACAAAGTATCAAATGTTGGTTTGTATAAAAACCTTCGACTGTCTTTTGGATCTATAACTTTTTCAATTAGCCCTCTAACTAAAAGATTTCTTAAAATAAAACTGGAATTGACCCCTCTGATATAGTCTATTTCGCTTCGCGTTACTCCGTCTTTGTAAATTACAATAGATAAAGTTTCGAGAGATGATTTTGTTAGTTCTTTGGTTATTTCATCTTTTCTCATTTCTTCAATTACAGGGCTTAATTCCCCGCTTATTCCAAGAACAACCTTGTTATCTTTTCTAACTAATACAAGTCCACGATTTATTAAACTTTGGTCTAGCCTTATTAAAGCTTCTTCTATCTCTTCAATTTCAACCTTGAAAATTTCTGAGATTTTTTTGATCTCTACTTCTTCACCTTTATAAAAAAGTAAACCTTCTATTTTTGACTCTAAATTCATGGCTTGTTTTAATTAATTTACTACTAATTCTTCTTTTTCTTCATTATTATTTTGATTGATTTCTATATCTCCAAAATTTGAATTTTGTATAACCCCGATTATTCCCTCTCTAACCAATTCTAACATAGCCAAGAAAGAAATAATAACTTGGGTTTTAGCTTCTTCGTCTTCTCTGGTCCCATCCCCTTTTGTGAGATCCTTAAAAGATAATTTGACTGCATTTTTAATTCTATCAGTAATGCTGTTTATAACTTCTTCAATGTTTATTACTTTTTTAACTTCAATTTCAGGCAACCCCACTTCTTTTTTGGGAGCATTACTGATAACATTTCTAATGGATGTAAAAATATTAGATTCTGTTATTAGTGGATCAGGTGAAAATATTGGATCACTCCAAATTCTTTCCACTGGCATAAAAATAATATTCTTACCAAATTTTTTATTAATCTCTATTCCTATAGTTTTGAAAATTTGATAAATTTTCAATCTTTTTTCTAGGTCACTAATATCTTCTTTTTCATCTTCTGTAAGAGCTAAGTTTGGTAAAAGAGATTTTGATTTGATTAAAATTAAAGTTGAAGCTACTAATACAAAATACGAAACATCCTCGATGTGTTTTTCGTTTGGTATTTCTTTTAAAGATTTAAGATAAGAAACATAGTCGGTGGTAACATCAGCCAAGGATAATTCATTAATAAAAAATTTCTTGTTTTCTATTAATGAAAGCAATAAATCCAATGGGCCCTCAAAGGTTCCCGCTCGGATACTATATGGAGATATAACACTCTCATCAGTCATCTTACTTCTTTGTTTTAGTTATTTCTATTCCTAATTCTTTCAGCTGTTTTTCGGACACTATAGAAGGAGATTCCATCATCAAATCTTTTGCTTCTCCAGTCTTAGGGAAAGTGATAACTTCTCGAATGTTAGGTTCATTTTCAAGTAACATTAATACTCGGTCAAAGCCCCAAGCTATTCCACCGTGTGGAGGTGTTCCTGATCCAAGAGCTCCCAACATGTGTCCAAAGTTGTGAGCAATATCTTCGTCTTTATGACCGATAATCTGCAAAACCTTCTTAAGCATTTCTGGTTCATGAGCACGGACACTTCCTCCTCCTATTTCAAAACCATTTAAAATAATATCGTATTGGGTTGTTAATATTTCCCCAATATTTTTCCCTTCCATTAACCATTCCCGGTGTTCTTTGACGGGGCCAGAAAAAGGATTGTGAGTAAACGTCCAGTCCCCTTCGGTGTTTGGATTATCTGACTTGTCTGTTCTTTCAAAGAAAGGAAAATCTATTACCCAACAAAAAGCTAATAAGTCTGGATCGTTTTTATCTTCTCTTAGGTCTGGTCTGTCACAACCGTATTTCTCCATGGCTTCTTTGTAAGAAATTCTAGGGAAAGGAATTTGTTGTATTTTTTTATGAGGATATAATTCTTTAACCATAGCAATCAGAAGTCTTTCGTTTACATCCATTACATCTTCTCTGTCTACAAAACTCATTTCCATATCAAGCTGAGTAAATTCAGGTTGTCGGTCTCCTCTTGAATCTTCATCTCGCATACATCTAGCTAGCTGAAAATATCTTTCCATTCCTGCGGACATGAGTAGCTGTTTGTATTGTTGTGGAGATTGAGGTAGGGCAAAAAATGCCCCCTTATACAATCTTGATGGAACGATAAAGTCTCTAGCTCCTTCGGGGGTTGATTTCGTTAGAATAGGAGTTTCTATTTCGATGAAGTTTTCTTTATCCAAAAAGTCTCTGACAAATTTTGCCATTTTGTGCCTGTTTCGAATATTTTTTTGTAACCTTGGCCTTCTGAGATCTATGTATCGATATTTAAGTCTTCGGTCTTCTCCTATTTCTCGTCCATCAGTAGTAACATCAAACTGAGGGGTTATTGCTTTGTTTAAAACTTCGATAGCTGTGATTTCTAGCTCTATTTCTCCATTTAAAACATCGTGATTTATATTTTTTTCAGGTCTTTTGTTGACAATACCATTGATTTTTAAAACCCACTCATTGCGAACTTCTTTGACAGCCATCATTGCTTCTTCGTGGTTAGGTAAAACTACACATTGAACTTTTCCGGTCATGTCTCTTAAATCCATAAAAACCAGTTTACCTTGATCTCTTCTAACGTCTACCCAACCTGCTACTACTACCTCTTGCCCAGTAAAACCACTTAATTCTTTTATGTATTTTCTTTCTTTCATATTATTTATAATTATTTATTAACAATTTTATCTATTTTTCCTGCGGGATATCCTATTAAATAAACTAAGCTAGAAACTATCCAATAAAAAGGAGCAAATGCATACCACAAAATTTTATCTTCATTTTTTATCCCCAGATACCATTTTTTTAATTTTTTATGTCCATCTTTAAGCGGTATGTTAATAAAATTTAAGATAAATAAAATCAATGACAGTAAATTTTTTTTCATATTTTTTAAATATTAATCCCAATTAAATTTTTGACCGCCCCCATTTTTTTACTTGCTATTTTATTAGTTTTTTTTGCCCCAGCTTTTAGTATTTTTTTAACTTTGTTGATATTTTTCTCGTACTTATTTCTTCTTTCTCTCATCGGTTTAAAATATTCAATAATTTCATTGCAAAGCATTTCTTTAGATTCTTTGTAACTAATATCTCCCTTAAGATATCGATTGTGTAATATTGCAAGATCTTTTTCTTTTAAAAATAATTTATGAAGAGCAAAAATGTTGCAGGAGTTCGGATCTTTAGGGTCGGTGGCATTTTTTGAATCAGTAACTATTCTCATTACAATTTTTCTTATTTCTTCGTCTGTACCAAAAAGAGGAATTGTATTTTTATAACTCTTACTCATTTTTTGCCCATCTATTCCAGGAATTACAGACATTCCTTCAATAATCAAAGGTTCTGGCATCTTAAATATTTCCCCAAAGGTGTTGTTGAATTTTTGAGCAGTATCTCTAGCGTATTCTACGTGTTGTTTCTGGTCTTGCCCTACTGGGACCACCTCTGCGTCATAAAGTAGGATATCTGCCGCCATCAACATTGGATAATTAAAAGTTCCAACATTAATCTCTTTGCTTTTAGCTTCTGCATCTTTATAGGCATGAGCTCTCATAAGATAAGGCATTGTGGTAATAGTGTCGAAAATCCAAGCCAGTTCTGTGTGAGCACTAACATCTGATTGTTTAAAAATAGTAACTTTTTTAGGATCTAAACCAATAGCGAGATAATCTAAGGCAATATTTAAAATATTTTCTTCCATTTCCTTTTTGTTTTTAACTAGATTTAGGGCATGATAATCAGCTATCATAAACAAAGAATCATATTTATTTTGAAGTTCTACGAATTGACGCATGGCTCCAAAATAGTTACCAATATGTGGCGATCCTGTTGGTTTTACCCCTGAAAGCAATATCTTTTTCATATAGACTATATAATAACAAAATTTAGTAAGTTTTGCACATTTTATCCCCGTATTTATTCGAAAAAGCCGTTTTCTGGTTTTGGGGTCGTGTGATACAATAATTTCTATGATACAAAAATCATCACAAATAAGAATTCCACCCCAAAACATAGAAGCTGAAAAAGCTATTTTGGGGTCAATAATGCTTCGTCCTGGAGCTATTCACGAAGTTACTGATATTATTATTTCTGATTCTTTTTACGCAACAAAACATGCTCAGATATATAAGACAATGTTAGAGCTTTCAGCAAAGGGTGAACCAATTGATCTTTTGTCGGTTTCTCACAAACTTGAAGAAAAAAAATTACTTGATAGTATCGGCGGGAGTAGCTATCTGGGGGAACTAACAAATTCTGTTCCCGCATCGACTAACATAAAATACTATGCAGATATTGTTTTAAAAAAATTTGTTCTTAGAAAAATTATAGAGGCAGGAGATTATATTTCCGAACTTGGTTTTCACGATGATAGCGAGAACGTCTTTGAGGTTTTAGATCAGGCTGAAAAGAAGATGATGAATATTAATACCGGTGGGAATAGCGCTACTTTCCATTCTTTAAAAGATAGTTTACCAGAAGCATGGGAAAGACTAGAAAGATTGCACGAAAACAAAGGAGAAATAAGAGGAATTCCTACTGGATTTAAAGACCTGGATGGATATTTGTCTGGGCTGCAAAGGTCTGACTTAATTATTTTAGCAGCTAGACCTTCGGTTGGTAAAACAACTTTGGCTCTTGATATTGCTAGACAGTCTGCCCTTAAACACAATGCCTCGGTTGTAGTTTTTTCTTTGGAAATGAGCACTCAACAACTAGTAGATAGAATGTTGGCTGCGGAATCTAGGGTTAATGCTTGGCATCTTCGAACTGGAAATCTTTCAACTGAAACAGAGTTTTCAAAAATTAGAGATTCCTTAGATCGGCTATCAAAAGCTAAAATTTTCGTTGACGATATGGCCGGTAATACTATTGTAAGAATGAGATCTATTTGTCGTCGAGTTAAAGCTGAACACGGATTAGATTTGATTGTAGTTGATTATTTACAATTAATGTCGACATCCAAAAATTATGACAATATGGTTAATCAAGTCACTGAAATTTCAAGATCCTTAAAAGCTTTAGCTAAAGAGTTTAATGTTCCGGTGCTAGCCCTTTCTCAATTATCTCGTGCTGTTGAATCTCGTGGAGGAAAGCCTAAGCTGTCAGACTTGAGAGATTCTGGATCTATTGAACAAGATGCTGATGTGGTTATGTTTATACACAGAGAAGATAGAGGTAAAGACGCAAGTGAAAAAACAAACATAGCAGAGATTTTAATAGAAAAACATAGAAATGGGCCAGTTGGTAAGGTTGATTTATATTTTGATGAAAAATTCTCTACTTTCACTTCAATAGATAAAGATGACAATGTTGTAAATATTAGCAAACAAGTAAAAGAAACAGAAATAGAAGGATTCTAAATAAAATCTGTTATTAAAAGGGATGGAAGATTCAATAGAAAAACTAACTAAATATTTTAAAGAATTCCCTGGAATAGGCGAAAGACAAGCTAAGCGTTTTGTTTATTTCTTATTACATAAGAATTCTAATTTTGTTTCCGAGTTAGGACAAAATATTTTAAATTTAAAAAACAATATTCACCAGTGCCCTTCTTGTTATTTATTTTTTCAATCACCGGTGGCAGATTTGTGTGAAAATTGTAAAAATCCAAAAATAGAAAAAAAATATCTCTTAGTAGTAGAAAAAGATTCTGATTATGAAAATATTAAAAAAAGTAAAAGTTATAATGGGTTTTATTTCATCTTAGGAGGTTTGGTTCCCATTGTTAACAAAGAAGTTTTAAATTTTCTCAAGGTAAAAGAATTACTGGAGGTTATTGAAGCGAGAGCCCAAAAGGGAGAGCTAAAAGAAATTATCTTAGCCTTATCTCTTAACCCACAAGGTGAACACACAGATATGTTTTTAAGAGAAAAGTTGTCTAGTCTTCAACAAAAATATAATTTAAAAATTGTTTCTCTTGGACGTGGTTTGTCCACGGGGACAGAACTTGAATATTCAGATAGCGAGACAATTAAAAATGCGTTAAGAAACAGACAATAAAAAACAACCACACATGTGGTTGTTTTTTATTTTATTTGATTGATGAAATTTTTACTTCTACAAAAGGTTGTCTGTGGCCATTCTTTTTCAAGTATCTACTCTTTTGTTTAAATTTGACTACTTTAACGGTCTTACCTTTTCCTGCTTTTTGGAATAGAGATTCAACTTTTGCGCCATCAATATATGGTGTTCCGATTGTCGTGTCCTTACCATTATCTACCAACAAAACCTTATCAAAAACGATTTTGTCTCCGGCCTTAAAATCCCCTTCTATTTTTTCTATTTTAATAATATCTCCTACTGATACTTTGTATTGTTTTCCTCCAGTAAAAATAACTGCAAATTCGTTGCTCTCAGTAGTGATTTTTTTTGTTTTTGTTGATTGCGCCATAAATTTAACTCCCAGGGCTTTAAAACCTAGGTAAAGTTATAATACACAAAAACTTTGAAAAAAGCAAGCCTATAAGGTATAATATAGATAATGATATCTAAATATAAAAACAACGGACTTGTCTGGATAGACTTAACCTCGCCTCAAGAAGAAGAGGTTCTTTATGTTTTGGACGAATATCAAATTCCTGAAAGTATAAGGCAAGAGATTTATTCTCCGTCAAAAGAACACAATACTTTTATAGAAAATGAAACCCTATTTAGCATAATGAGATTGTCTCATTCTGAGGAAGATCAAAATATTGACAAGGTTATTTTTATTAAAAATCAAAATTATATTATTACGATTCACGATCAACCAATAGTTTCAATAGAGCAATTTTCTAATGAATTGGAACTAGATATGATGATTGAATCAGAATCTAAAATCAGAACACAGGAATTGCTTTTTGCTAATTTAATTAGAAAAATGATGACAGGGTTATATGATAAGATTCTGATTAAAGACATGAATATCAGCTCATTAAAGAAAAAATTAAACACCCTAAATAAACGATTCAGGTTTTTATTTTTTGCTAATGTGATTTTATTAATATCATTAATAGTTGTTATATTTTTATGGCTCTAGTTTTACTCAATACGCTTAAAAAAGAAAAGGAGATTTTTGTTCCAATTAAGGATGGGTTTGTGGGAATATATTCTTGTGGTCCAACTGTTTATAATAAAATCCATATTGGTAATTGGAGGGCTTTTATTTTTTCTGATTTGTTAAGAAGGTATTTAATTTATCGAGGTTTTGAGGTTAATCATATTATGAACATCACAGATGTTGATGATAAAACAATTAAAACATCAAAAGAAAAAGGCCAAAGTTTAAAAGAATTTACTGAGCATTATACTTCCCTGTTTTTTTCAGAAAGAGATTTATTAAATATTCTTCCTGCTACTAAATATACAAAAGCCACTGATTATATCAAGGAAATGCTTGAAATAATTAAAGAACTGATGGACAAAGGTTTTGCCTATAAGGCAAAAGACGGTTCTGTGTATTTTGATATACGCAAATTTTCTGAATACGGTCAATTGTCTAATTTTAAATTAACAGACTTAAAAGAAAATGCTGATAATCGATTAGCTAAAGATGAATATGACAAAGAAAATGCTGAAGACTTTGCTCTTTGGAAAAAATGGACCAAAGATGATGGAGATGTTTTTTGGGACCCAGAAGATATTTTAGGATTAAAGACAGAGATAGAAAAAGGACGCCCTGGTTGGCATATAGAATGTTCTGCCATGAGCACAAAAAACCTAGGATTAAGTTTTGATATTCACACAGGCGGAGTTGATTTAATTTTTCCTCATCACGAAAACGAAATAGCTCAATCAAAATGTTCTTTGGGTGGAGATTTTGCTAGATATTTTGTTCACAATGAACATTTACTTGTTGATGGTCAAAAAATGAGTAAGTCTTTGGGTAATTTTTATATCTTAGAAGATTTGATTAAGATGGGTATTGATCCAATTGCTTTTAGGATGTGGTTGTATGGTTCAAATTATACAACTCGAGTTAATTTTACCCTAGAAGCTGTTCGAAGTTCTAATACTGCCCTTTTGCGATTAAGAGAAGTAGTGAAATCTCTTGGCAAAGAAATAGGTTCAGTAAATGAAATGTATAAAAATAAATTTATAGAAGCCTTAGATAACAACCTAGAAAGTCCGAAAGCTTTATCTATTCTCTGGGATCTAGTTAAAGATAAAGATATAAACGATCAAGACAAATTGGCTACTATTTTAGATTTTGATAAAGTTTTTGGTTTTGGTTTAGATAAAATAAAAGAAGAAAACATACCTCAAGAAATAATAAAGATTGCCGAAGAGCGAAAAATAGCTAGAGATGCTAAAGATTGGGCCAAAAGTGATGATTTGAGAAATAAGATTAAAGACTTAGGCTATGAAGTAAAAGATACTGATAGTGGTTATAAAATAACTAAAATATAATTAAAATTCCCCTAGGTCAGACCTAGGGGAATTTTAAAAATCATATAGTAAGGTTATTCAAATTAATTAGCTTCAGCTAATTTTCTTTGTGAAGATTCTTCGGCGTAAAGTCGTTGAATTTCGGAAGCAGTTAAGTAAGAAGAATAAATACGGACATTGTCTATCATGATGTTTGATTTATACGAACCCCCAGCATCAGAAGCTATTGTAAAATTAAGATT
>CAZBHU010000003.1:11306-12723 GCA_964492035.1 uncultured Candidatus Saccharibacteria bacterium | reverse complement strand
CCATATATAAATGCACCATTACACATGGGGCACGCTTTAGAGTTTATAAGAGCTGACAGTATTGTCAGATACAAAAAGCTTTTGGGGTATGATGTTTATTTTAATACCGGGACAGATGAACATGGAATCAAAATTTTTGAGAAAGCTAAAGAAGAAGGAATGCTTGTTCAAGATTTTCTAGATAAGAATTTTAAAATTTTTAAGGAGCAGATAAAGATTTTTGGACTAACTGACGACATCAATTTTATTCGCACAACAGACGAAAAACATATAAAAATTGCGCAATCTTTCTGGAAGAGGGTGCAAGATAATGGCTATATATACAAGAAAAATTATAGTGCAAAATACTGTGCCGGATGCGAAAGTGAAAAAACTGATTCTGATATTGAAGATGGAAAATGCAAGGATCATCCAAATATGGATTTAAAAATTATTGAAGAAGAAAATTATTTCTTTAAGTATTCAGCTTTTGGAGAAAAGTTGTTGGAATTGTATGAAAAGAACCCCAACTTTGTTGTTCCAGATTTTCGTCTAAATGAAATTAAAAATTTCGTTAATGCTGGATTACAAGATTTCTCTATTTCTCGATTAAAGGAAAAAATGTCATGGGGAATAGCGGTTCCTGGAGATGATACTCAGGTTATGTATGTCTGGTTTGATGCTTTAACAAACTATGTTTCAACACTGGCCGAAGAAGGGATTGAAACTTTAGAAGATTTGGAAAAATCAGAAAAATTTATTAAATACTGGAAAGAGGGAACCCCCACTCAGTATTGCGGTAAAGATAATACTCGTTTTCAAAGTGCAATGTGGCAAGCAATGCTTATTGCAGCAGGTTTACCTAACTCATATCAAATAGCTGTAAACGGGTTTGTGACAGGAGATGGCGGAGTGAGGATGTCGAAATCTCTCGGTAATTCATTTGACCCACGAGATGTTGTCGAAGAGTATGGCGTCGATGCATTAAGATTTTTTATGCTAAAAGAAATTAGCAGTTTTGAAGATAGTCCATTCACGATGGAAAGATTTAAAGATGCTTATAATTCAGGGCTGGCAAACGGGTTGGGCAATCTAACTAGCCGTGTGATGACCATGGCGACAAACTATGGTGTTAAATTAAGCCAAGAGGAACTACAAATGAAGTCCTTTACAGAAGAAATTTCTGATTTAGAATCTTTTGATATAAATAAATTCATAAATAAAATCTGGTTTAGTCTTCGAACTCTAGATGAATATATTCAAAAAACGGAACCTTTTAAAAAGATAAAAATTGACGAAGAGGGTGCAAAAAATGATGTTCACTACTTATTGTACCACTTATACGGGAACGCTCTTTCTCTTGAGCCATTTTTACCAGAGACTTCAATAAAAATTCAAGAATTAATTCGAGAGAATAAAAAACCCGAAAATCCCTTGT
>CAZBHU010000003.1:0-11206 GCA_964492035.1 uncultured Candidatus Saccharibacteria bacterium | reverse complement strand
TCAATAAAAATTCAAGAATTAATTCGAGAGAATAAAAAACCCGAAAATCCCTTGTTTTTAAGAAAAGAATAAAATGCCTAAATATATAGATATCCATGCTCATGTAAACTTTGTGCTTTTTGATGAAGATCGAAAAGACGTTCTTCAGCGAGCGATAGATAATGATACTTGGGTGATTAACATTGGGACACAATTAGATACATCTCTTAGCGCGGTTCAAATTTCAGAAGAATATAAAGAGGGGGTGTATGCAACTATTGGACTTCATCCGACTCACACGTCTTCTTCTTATGCGGATCAAGACGAGCTTGGTGTTTACAGTAAAGAATTTGCAACGCATGGAGAGGTTTTTGACAAAGAAAAATATCGAAATATATTTAAAGCAGGGAAGGTCTTAGCGATAGGAGAATGCGGACTAGATTATTTTCACCTTAAAGATGGAGATTTGGAAAAACAAAAAGAAGCATTTATTGCTCAAATAGAATTAGCTAATGAACTTGATATACCGCTCATGCTACACATTAGAAATAGCGACGAAGATCTATCGACAAGTGCATATCAAGATGCTTTGGAAATTTTAAAAAAGTATTCAAAAACAAAAGGAGTGGTTCACTTTTTTGCAGGTGAATTGAAAGATGCTCTTGATTTTATTGATTTTGGTTTCTATATATCTTTTGCTGGGGCAATAACCTATCCACCTAAAAAAATAAATCCTAGAAATATTAATAACGAAGAGATAATTAAAAAAATACCCTTAGATAAGATAATGGCAGACACAGACAGCCCCTATGTTGCGCCTGTACCTAATAGGGGTAAAAGAAACGAACCTGTATACGTCAAAGATATTATTGCTAAGATTGCAGAAATAAAAGGATTGCCAGAAGGGGAAGTTGCTAAGAATACACTTAAAAATGCCCAAGATTTGTTTAAAATCTAAAAAATAAAGGGGTAGACAATAAGACATATATTTGTTAATATATGTCTTATCTCGTTTATCCCAATACTGAAATTGGGATACTTAGGTCCGGAGCGAGATTTTATAATATAAGTTTAAATTAGTGTTAAAGCACTTATTAAAATGGCTAAAAAAGTAATAGAAAATAACGAAGAAAATAAAATCGATGCTCGTAAAGGAGTTTACGAGGTTGGTTATCATATCGTTTCAACTGTTCCTGAGGAAAAACTAGGGGAAGAAGTAACTGCTCTTAAGGATTTACTAGCAGATAATGGTGCAAACTTTATATCTGAAGAATATCCAAAATTGATTGAATTGGCATACGAAATGACAAGATCAATTATGAATAAAAAGCAAAAGTTTACTACAGGTTATTTCGGATGGGTAAAGTTTGAGTGTACTCCAGAAGAAGCAAAAACTATAAAGGAACTTTTAGATAAAAACGAAAAATTAATTCGTTATCTTCTAATCAAAACAGTTAGAGAAAATACTATTTCTCCAAAAAGAGTTTATGCTAAGCAGGACAACAAAAGAAGAGCTCCAGCTAGAACAAAAGACGTCTCTGAGGCTTCTGAGGTAGTAGAAGAAGTAGCATCCGCAGTAGACGCAGAAGAAATCGACAAGGAAATAGATGCATTAGTTCTGTAATTTTATTTATCCCGTAAAATATTTGTTACTATTATTTTAAGGGGGTATAATTAATATTATTATAAACATAATTTAGGAGATTATTACTGAAAGGTAATTTAATAGGGTGACGATTTTTATAGTCGTTACACTCCTTAAAAATCATCATGTATCTTAACAAAGCATTAATCATTGGAAATCTAACAAGAGATCCTGAACTTAAATCTATCCCATCAGGGATAAAAGTTTGTTCATTTTCTGTCGCAACTAATCGTGTCTGGAAGGATAAAAATGGAGCTAAACAAGAAGCTGCTGATTATCACAATGTAGTAGTATTCGGACGACAAGCAGAAACAGTCGCCCAGTATATGAAAAAAGGAAGTCAGGTGATGGTAGAAGGCAGAATGCAAACTAGAAGCTGGGATGATCAAGCTACAAATACTAAAAAATATCGAACAGAAATAATTGCAGACAGGGTTCAGTTTGGTACAAATAGCGGGGGTGGAAGACCTGCCAGCCAAGAAGCACCATCAGCTAGTCCAGCAAATGAAGCAGATGATAGTTTGGACACAATAGAATATCCAGACGAACAAATAAACGTAGAAGATATTCCATTTTAAGATTAAAAGATAAATTATAGGTGGGTGACGATTTTATAGTCGTTATACTCCTTAAAAATTAATCATGAAACAAGATTATTTTTCATCAAATAATATAAAGCATATAGACTATAAAGATATAGAACTTCTAAAAAGATTTTTGACTCAAAACGCCAGAATCTTATCAAGAAGAAGAACAGATGTTACGGCTAAGAATCAAAGAAAACTAGCTGAAGCAATCAAGAGATCTAGATTTATGGGGCTATTGCCTTATATTGCTAAATAAAAATGAAATAAAAATACCCCGACTTTGGTCGGGGTATTTTTATATAAGATTAAGTGATTTCAAAAAAGTATTTAATTCGCGTCCTTCTATTTCTTTAAATTCTCCTTCTTTTATTCTACCTAATTCAATGTTCATTATTCGTATTCTTTTTAGATTAGTAACTTCGTGATGAAGAGCCTCACACATCCTTCTTATTTGTCTCTTTTTGCCTTCGGTTAAAATGATATTAAAAATATTTTTTGAATTAGGCTTGGCCCAAACTTTACATTTTTTACTTGTATACCCATCAAATCTAACTCCTTTTGACATTAAGTCAATAAATTTAGGGCTGAAAGCTGGTTCTACCCTAACGATATATTCTTTTTCGTGATAATATTTTGGAGATAAAAGTCGATCAGTTACTCGTCCGTCATTCGTAAGAATGATCAAGCCATGGGAGTCTTTGTCTAGTCTTCCGACAGGGAATACTTGTTCGGGGAAATTAGTTACGCTCAGAATGTCCTTGGCTCCAGGTTCTTTATTGGTTGATACATTAACTTTTTTATTGTAAGCGTAATAAACTAATTTTTTTTTATTTTTGGTGGAATTTACTTCTACTACATCACCTTCATAAACCTGATCTCCAAGACGAGCTTTTCTATCATTAATAAAAACTAACCCCTTTTTTATTAATTCATCACCTCCAACTCGAGTTGAATAGTTGTTAAGAGCAAGGTATTTATTTATTCTAATTGGATAATTATTTTTCTGCATATTTTATTTTTTTAAGCTTAGGAATAAGATAAAAACCAACGGTCAATATTAACCCTAGAATTATAAATAAGTATTCAAATGGGGCTATTAAGAAAATAAGAGTAGCGATGGTTGGGGCGATTATATATGCAACAGGATACATGTCTCTGTAACTACTCAAAAGATTAGCATCGGTATCATCTATGTGATCAAAGAAATAAATTTCGCTAGCAGTCTCAATCATACTTGCTCCAACACGTGTCATAAATAAGACTATAGCCCAGATAAGAATATTCATTGAGGTAATAAACGAAATAGAAATAGTAGAAACTATAGCTATCGCAAAACCAACTTTGAGAATATGTCTTCTTTTAATGTGATATTTATCAACTAGTATACCAAGAGGAAGGCCGAGAAGAACAAATGGGGCAAGCATGGCCGTGAAAGCTATCCCTATTTGTTCCCAATTGAATCCAAGGTGATCATGAAGATATATTGGAGTATAAACCACCATCCAGGCATAAAAGAATTGTAATAAGAAATTGATAGAAACAATAGCCCACATATGTCTTTTAGAGATCAAATATTTAAGAGTTTGGATAAAAGGTGTTTTAATGTAGACTTTGTCTTTGAATGTTTTAACCGAAAATACAAGACCGATAGTCATGATTGCCACCATAATAAACGCTAATACGTAGATAAGTGTATACCCTCCGGTTCTAGTTATTAGAAATGCTGAGATAAGAGGGGAAAGCATCCAGGCAATATTTATTATTGTAAGATATAAACCTCTTGTTTTGCCAGTTTTTGTTGGGTCGCTAAAGTGTTCAATAAATATATCAATACAAAATAGAACCAATGTATTGGTAGCAGAAAAGACGATAAAAGAAATACTTGTTAATAGCGGACTAGTAGAAGATACAATTCCAGCTAGTGCTAGCATGTTCAAGATTAGGAATGTCAGAGTTAGTTTTTTATTCCCGAAATATTTTAAAATATGTACACTTTTAGAAAGTAAACCAAGCGCCAAAAGGGAAGAAAGTGTATATAGCAATCCAACGTATTTTTCAGAAATTACACCTGTTAAAAATGTCGAATTGACATAAGAAGACAAGGCTATGTGAAAAGTAAAAATAAACGAAAGGGCGTATATTTTTCTAATTTTTAATCTTGAGTTTTCCATCGTGATTATTTTTTAGATACTTAGTAATACGGGTATAACAATTGGACGCTTCGCGGTTTTTTGGAATAGGAATTTAGAGATATTGTCTCCAAGGGCTGTTTTGATGCTGTCGAAATTGATTGGGTTTCTGCCCACAGCTTCTTCCTCGATAGTTTTCTTGATAATTAATCTAACTTGATGCAACAATTCTTGGTTTTCTTTTAAGTATATGAAACCTCGAGATATTATGTCAGGAGATTTTCTAAGCTTCCCAGTTAATTGATCTATTGTAGCGATAAGGACAAACATTCCATCTTTAGCAAGCATGACCCTGTCTCTGATTACTACATCTTGCTCGTCTCCTATAGAGAAGCCATCTACTAGCATTGCCCCAGAAGGAGCTTTTTCTTTTCTAAGGCTTATTTTTTCTCCATTGTCAGAAATCTCGATAATTGATCCATTGTCGGGAACTATTATATTTTCTTCAGACATTCCCATAGACATAGCTAGCTCTTTGTGGGCAACAAGCATTGAGTGGTGTCCGTGAATAGGAACAAAAAACTTTGGATTTAATTTTTTGTGTAGCCATTTTACATCTTCTTTGTTGCCGTGTCCTGTGGCGTGAACGTATTCTTCACTAGTTCTGTAGCTGATAATTCTAACACCATGACGAGTTAAGTTGTCTTTTAGATGCTGAACTGAAACTTCGTTACCAGGGACAATAGAAGCAGAAAGAATGATTGTATCTCCCTTTCTGATACTAAATTTTTTGTGTGTTTTATTTGCAGCACGTCCAAGCGCGGCGAATTCTTCCCCTTGAGCTCCGGTCATTAATACAATAACCTTGTTAGGGGGGTAACTGTCAGCCTCTTCTACTGGAATAATTGTCCCTTTTTTGGGTTTAAACAATCCAGCTTGCTCACAGACTTCCATGTTAGTTTTAAGAGACCTGCCGTCTAGTGCTACTTTTTTATTTAAAGATTCAGCTATTTCTACTATCTTAACTAATCTCGTTATATGAGAAGCAAAAGCAGCAATAATTATACGCCCTGAAATTTGCCTGATTAAATTGGCTAGCCCGTCATGAACTTTTGATTCAGGGAGAGCAAAACCATCGTTCTCAACGTTGGTCGAATCTGCCATGAGCAAAAGAACTTTTTCTTTATCAAAAAAAGCATATTCTTTTTCTTCCTCGGCAGTCGTTTTGCCATCTACTTGATCCAGTTTGTAGTCTCCAGGATTTACAATTAAACCTTGTGGGGTTTCTATAATTACACCCATGGAATCAGGAACAGTATGAGTAACTCCAAAAAATCGAATCCTCATGTTTCCTGCATAAACTACTGAATTTTTTTCTACTACATTTAACTTAAGAGCTGGAAGGTGAGAAAAATCTTCTTGTCTTTTTCTCATCATTAAGGCAGTAAGATTTCTGGTGTAAATAGTAGGATTGCCTATTCTGCTCATAACCAAAGGAACACCACCAATATGATCAAGGTGAGCGTGTGTAATAAAGACACCTTTAATTTTATCTTTTCTTTCCTCCAGATATGTTGTATTTGGAATAATATAGTCAATTCCAGGAGTGTCTTCTGTTTTAAACTGCATACCAGCGTCAATAACAATAATATCATCATTGATTTCGATTGCGGTCATGTTTTTACCAATTTCTTCAACTCCGCCAAGTGGAATAATTCTCACTACATCTTTTTCAGGAGAAGGAATTGATCCAGACTTTTTAACAGCATAAGACTTAGGTTGTGCCACCGAAGCTTCCATCTTGGGCTTTTTGGGTATTTTTTTATTGCCATATTGATAACTACCACGGCTAATTTTTTTATTTTTAGAACTGGTGTTTTTATTGTTTAAGGAAGTCATTCCGGATTCTTTGTGAATTATCCTTTTGAGATTTGCTGGATTTTCTTGTTTATGCAAAACGCTAACACTTCCATGTCTCTCATACGAAAACTTTCTATTACTCCTTGTTTTAGAGTTTTGATTTTTTTTATTTATTTCTGTCATATTATTTTATTTTTTTATAAAGATCTTATAGACCTTGTCGGTATCTGCAGACCACAGATACACAGATGAAAATCTATCAGATGGTATTGTAATGTTAGATAGGTTTAAGTTAACCAATCTGTTTGATGTTGCATAAAGATATAGTGGGGAATAGACCATTAATGCTGGTATACTATTTCTAAATTCTTCATTTAAGGCCTCATACTTAGGTAAACGATCCTCTCTTTTTAGTATTTTTTGGACTGATTCTAGAAGAGAATTTACTTTTTTATTATCATACATTCCTATGTTTAGACCAGGTCCATTTTTATTTGAAGAATGCCAGTAAGAATATAGATCAGATTCATAGTTTATCATTTGACCAAAGAAAAGAGCATCATAATCACGAGCGTGAATTATCTGATTAATTTGCCCGGTTTCAAAAACTTTTCGTGTGTCCACCTCTACTCCGATTTTTAATAATTGGTCTTTAATAACAGCAACCGCTTGTTTAAATTCTGGAGCGTCTCCTGTCGTCAAAGTAAAAGATAAACGAACTTCTGGGGTGTTGGTTTTGACTGTTTGTTTAACCGTCTTCCCGTTTACTTTCTTTGTTACAACAGTCGTAGACGATCCACCTTTAACTCGAATACCATCGTTACCAAGCTTCCAACCAGCTTTGTCGAGTGCTTCATTTAATTCATCGATAGTGGCAGATGTAAACTTATAATCAACTTCGCTAGAGATAATTTTTTCTGGGATTGGAGTATCTATAATTTTACCATAACCACTTAAAACTTTATCAATAATTTCTTGTCGATCAAGAGCCTTGTTCAAAATTTTGATAATTTCTTGATCAGCAAATATTTTGTTCTTACTACTATTGAAAAATATTCCAAAAACACGAGGTAGGGTAGCGGTATTTAATTTGTAACCATTTTTATCTATAGAGAGGGCGTTTTCTGGACTAATTCCTCCAGCTTGGTCTATTGAGCCACCTTGCAGGGCCTTAATTAATTCTTTTTCGCTCGCATATGAAATAATGTTTATCTTTTTTATTAAAGGTTTACCTAGAGCAAAATTCCCAAACCTAAGCAATTCATATTTTTCAGCAACCCCATCCTTGTCTTTTATAACACTTTTAAATTTGTAAGGACCAGAACCAACAGGTTTGGAATTTAACAAATTTAAATTAAACTCATTAACATTAACCTTTTTCCAAAGATGAGAAGGAAGAATTCCGATTGTTGTATTGTCAATAAAAGAAATATAAGGTTGATGCAATTTAAATTCTATTGTTTTGTCGTCTATCTTTGTGATCGTAACTCCATCCCAGTTTGTCTTTTGGGGACTTTTTACCAGAGGATCTTTAATTTTATCAATGGTAAATATCACATCATCAATTGTTATTTTTTTCCCATCATGAAATTTTAAATCTTCTTTTAGTGTAAAAGTGTAAATAGTTCCGTCTGCAGAAATTGAAGGATACTCTAATGCCAAGTCAGGGATGAGATCTCCTTCAGGAGTTTTTCTCATTAATCCTGAATAAGTTAAAGATGTTAAATCTTTATCTGCGTAAGAAAAAGCAAGAACAGGGTTAATCAGAGTGGGGGAACCTAAAATTCCCTCAGTGATCTCTCCTCCATTTGATGGAACATCTACCAAAAACATGTTATTAACCTTGCCGACTATTCCAACTAAGGATATTACTCCAACCAAGATTAAAGCAATAAACAATAAAAATTGTTTATTGGAAAAAGAAGATGCCGCATAGGCAAGCTCTTTTTTGTTATAAAAATGGAATTCTTTTAGAAACTTAGATATTTGTTTAAATTTGCGCATAGAAAACTGATGCCGTATCAGAAAAAGGATTCTATTTTACAAAAATAGCGATAAAGGCAAAAACTGCAAAAAGTATAGCTATTACTATTGTAAAAATAAAAAGAAACCTTTCAAAACCACGGCGTGTGTTATAAAGACCACCACCTTCGCCTCCTCCAAAAGCTCCTCCGACACCGGCTGAAGATTGCTGAAGCAAAATAGTAACTATTAAAATTATGGACAGAATTATCTGTAAATAAGGTAATATATTAGTGAAAATCGTCATATAAGATAAGTATACTATATTTTGGCAGAATAAGCAATAATGATCCGTCTTTCAAGTCCTCTCCTTAAAAAAGAAGCAATAACATTGCTTCTTTTTTGCACACTACGTGTGTCTCTATTTTACCAAGCTCGCACCTATTTTCAAAATCGCTGAATGAATCAGCCCCACCACCGCTCGCTCCGCTCGCGTGTCCCGCAGAAAAAATGTTCCTTGCATTTTTGAATTGGCGGCGGGCTTAATATTTCGTTAGATGCGTTGTCAAGAAATACTAAATTAAATACGCAAAGCTCCACTAACCACATTTTACATATTAGGATTTATGGGTCCTTGGGTTGGCGGTGGTGTTCCTGGCATATATCCAGACTGTGTGCCTCCAAAACCGAAAATTGATGACACAAAGTTTTGCTTGATTTCTGCGATCATGGTTTGCAAATTCGTTCCTGCTGGCAAGCTGGCAGCATTTTTTCGCCCATCCTTTAATAATTTCCAGCCGAATATAATACTAAATAATCGAATGAAAAATGTAATAATACTGGAAATTAACGTAAGCAATCCCGCCCAAAAAAATATCTGGAGAAAATTGCTAATTGTTTTAGCTCCATAAGCCCACGAACCGGGATTGGCGGGATTGTAGTTAATAGTAATGATTTGTCCTGCTGACAAAGAGCAATAGTTTGATGAAGATATGGAAGATTGATTTGTATATTCTTGACTATTAACCGAATAACTTACAGTTAATGGACAAGAAGCACTACTGCTACCATTACTATTTCTTGTATAGTTGGCCTGACCAACTGAAACAACTGTCGCCGAAGTTACGGCGGTCATATCGTTGATCCCGGATATATTTCCAAAAAAGGTGGGGATAAACATAAAGATCACCCCTAAAACTATTCCGCCTATTGTGCCAAATATGCCGGGGCGTTTTTTCTGACCAAATGGATTATCTATGCCAATAAAACCATCGGTTATTAAAATTGATCCGATTGCTTGTTCCGCCGCCGCGTAAGTAGCCGGCCCTTTCGTTTTATACGGTTCGAGGAAATTTATAGCGTGCTGTTTTAAGCTTGAAAAAAATTTCATAATTTTATATTTTTAGTTAATTATTAATTGTAAAAGGATATGATTTTTCGTAGAAATTACTTGAATTTTCTGAATCTAGAGGAATCTTAAAAAATAAAGTACCTGTAATTGTTTTTACTTCAGACAAAGTTGCTCCAGTGATAAGATGAATTTGGCGATGAGCCGAAATATATTCAATAGGATTAGTTTTTTTAGATAAAATCAGAATCTTGAAAATACCTTTTTCAAAAGTACTTTCATGGTCTAAAATATCTTTCCCATTTTTTGAAATAACACTAGTTAGGTCAATTCCCACGTATTGGTTATTAGAATCCTGTGATATCCCCCCACTAGGATTCTCTAAATTGGGGATTACAGGCAAAGCAACATTGAGTCCCCAAAAATCATCAAATGCTATTAGGGCTGGACCAGAATATATATGTGAACCGTTGAAATCACTTTCTCCATCAAGTCCTGATATCGGTTTCGATAAATAGAGATCATATTCTTCTCTGCTTAAAGGAACGAATGCGCTTGCTGTAGAAGTGACATTTCCGTTATTTTGAAATTGAGTGACAGACGGGTTATTTGAAGAAGTTTGTATTTTTATACCACCACTGAATAAACTAGACAGCATAAATAAAAACTGTCCTCCTACAATGACAACTGTACCTATACATACAACGATAATAAGAATAATCACTGCCCAGATTTTACCCGCGCTGGTTTCTTTACTCTTTACCACTACACAACTAGCAATAATATCGTGAAGACCTTGTTTCTTTTTTGTAAACCCAGCCATCATAAAACCGATCATTAAAATTAGTGCCGAAATTATTTTAGCCAAGTTGCGTCCAAGTGATCTTAAAAATCCAACGGGTTCACCATTTGCATTCAGAACTTTTATTCCGACAATCTTTTTGCCAAAAGTAGTACCTCCGCGTGATTCCATAAAAGGGAAATAAATAATCCACATAATGAAATATAAAATACCCATTACAGTTGATGTGCTGTTAGATAATGAGGGATTATTTTTAGCAAAAAACAAAAAATATAAGAAACAGAGAAGTGCAAATATAAGATTAACAATAAATCCATCAACTAGAGAGGCGGCGACACGAAGCCAAAAGCCAGCGTAAGAAATAGGCGTGGCAGAATTTGTAAAATTCGACGTTGGTCCTACATTTGCGAGTGGAGCAAGCGGAATGTTTGAAGACCCAGATCCGATAGCATTAAAACCTTCTTCAATATCAGACGCTTGCCAGCCGTTAGTCATGAGAGAATTTTTAATTTGCTCTCGGCTAACACCTTGCTGTACTTGTTGCTTGATATAATCAAGTATTTGTTGATTGATCATAAATTTTTTAAAAATTATTTAAATTATGTTTGCGACCTTACTTATAGTTTACCCCCCGCAAAATTGTCCACTCACAACATATTTATTGTAGCACAATTTACCTTTTCTTCATACAAGCCCGCCGCCAAAAAAATTCAGAAACTCCGCGCGGATTCCTCCCCAGACCCCTCCTCCGCGCGGGAAATTCAGTCTCGGTTTTGCCAACTCCAAATCCCCAGAAAAATAGTTTGGCAAAACCGAGTCCGCATTGAAGCCCCACCACCTGCCCGATTCATTTAGGGCAGAGTCCTGCAGAAAAAATGTTCTTTCCTTTTTTAG
>CAZBHU010000002.1:0-13480 GCA_964492035.1 uncultured Candidatus Saccharibacteria bacterium | reverse complement strand
CTTATTACTAATTATTTAAGGGTTATTCCATATTCACCAAGTACTCTTTTGATTTCTTGGATACCCTTGTCACCGATCCCATCTATTTCAAGTAAATCTTCTTTTTTCTTTCGAGCAATACCTCCTACTGTCCTGATGTTTGCCCCTGTTAATGCGTTTAATGTTCTTGTTGAAAGATTTAGAGTATCTATTCTTGTTTTGAGGATGTCCGTAATTTCATTATCTTCTTTATCTTTTGATCCAGTCTTTTCCTCAATCTCTCCTTCGTCTTTACTTGATATTTCTATTTTTGGTTTTCTGGCTTCAATGTTATGTCCTACAATAGATTGTAGTTGCTCAACCATTATAGTAATGGATTGTTCTAATGCATCTTTTGGTGTAATAGTCCCATCTGTTTCAATGGTCATTCTTAAGCGGTTGTGATTTGTTTTGTCTCCTACGCGCATGTCTTCTACATCGTAAGAAACACGTCTAATCGGAGTAAAAATAGCATCAACAGAAATAACACCAACTTCGTTTTTATTCTTTTGGTGTATTTCTTTAGAAATAAATCCAAGACCTTTTTCAACGGTCATTTCAATAGAAAGATTTACTTTGTTGGTTATTTCTGCAATATAAAGATCTTTATTTAAAACCTCTACTTGTCCTTGAGTTTTGATATCACCCGCAGTAACTTTTCCAGGACCTTTGATATCAAGATTTACTATTTGGGGTTCATCTGAGTTTAAACGGAATCTTATTTGTTTTAAGCGAAGAAGCATAGTAATGACATCTTCTTTGATACCATCAATTGTCGAAAATTCATGGTCTACTCCATTTATTTTGAGAGAGGTTATTGCTGCTCCTGGTAAAGAAGATAAAATTATTCTTCTTAAAGAGTTACCGAGGGTAAATCCATATCCAGGATAAAGCCCATCAATTTCATAAATTCCCTTTGTTTCGTTTTCAGAAACAATAGTGAACTTTGATGGTAATAATATATTTAAATCAGACATAGTTATATGATGCTAGAGAACAGAGTTCTCAAATTATTTATAAAAACAAACCATATGCTATTCTTATCGACTATAAAACTCCAACACAGTGTTGAGATCAATAAAACCTTCGGTATTTTTAGGTTTACCTTGGATTTTACCTGTTAGGCTCGCAACATCAAATGTTAGCCAATTAGGACAATTATAATCTTTTATTTTGTTAGCCATATCGCTAAACAAAACACTCTTTTTACTTCCTTCTCTTACTGAAACAATATCTCCAACCTTAAGTCTTTGAGATGGAATGGTTGATTTAACTCCATTAACAACGATGTGCCCATGGGACACCATTTGTCTTGATAATCTTCTTGAATTAGTGAATCCTAGTCTGTATACAACATTATCTAGTCTGTTTTCTAGCGTATCAAACAATACATCGGTAGCTGGAACTCCTTTCTTTTCAACTGCCTCTTTTACATAATTAGAAAATTGCTTTTCGCTCAACCCATACATGAAGCGAACTTTTTGTTTTTCTATAAATTGTTGAGCATATCCAGAAAGAGGCTTAGCTCTCTTTCCTTTAGAATTTTTAGCATGACGAGCTTCTGATTGTGCAAATTTTGCAGTTTGGCATTTTTCAAAAACTCCAGCACCTAATCTTCTTCCTATTTTATATTTTTTGACTTTTTTCATACGATTTTATACTCTTCTTGGTTTCTTAGGTTTAGGTCCGTTATGTGGAACTGGGGTCATATCGCGAATATCTGTAATTTCTATATCTAGAGCCATAAATGCACGAATTGTAGGTTCACGACCGCTTCCCACCCCTTTAACTATTACATTCACATCTTTAATTCCAATAGCCTTAGCTTTTTCACCAACAATAGATCCAGCTTTTGAAGCTGCAAAAGGAGTTCCCTTTTTAGCACCCTTAAAGCCAAGAGATCCTGCTGAAGTCCAGAATAAAACATTTCCTTCTTTGTCTGATAAAGCAACTTTTGTGTTATTGAAAGTTGCTTCTACATTTAAAGTACCAGAAACAATTTTTTTCTTAGGAGCCTTAGATGGAGTTTTGGGAGTGCTTTCTACTGAAGCAACATTATCTATTTTTTCTTCTTCTTTTGTTACGATTTTTATCTTTCCCATAGTTACAAAGTTAATAATAAGATTAAATTAAATTCTAAGTCTTCTCAGCTTTTCTTCTACCACTACCCATTGTCTTTCGGACATTACCTCTAACTGTTCTTGAATTGGTCTTAGTTCTTTGCCCTTTTGCTGGTAGTCGGCGCATATGTCTAACTCCTCTATATGCTTTGATATCTTTTAATCTCTTTATGTTTGCAGAAATTTCTCTCTTAAGGCTTCCTTCGATTGATAAAGATTCAATTATTTTTCTAATTGCATTTTCTTCATCAACAGATAAAGAGTCAGCTTTGCGGTCTTTGTCGACTCCTGCGTCTTTTAATATTTGTCTAGCTCTTGAGATACCAATACCATAAAGGCATGTTAAACCAATATCTAAGTGCTTGTTATTTGGAACGGTTATACCTAGTATTCTCATATCTAAAATTATTGCTTTTGCTTATGCTTAGGGTTAGAACAAATAACACGAAGATGACCACTTCGCTTAATCATTTTACAGTCCTTACAAATTTTTTTTACAGCTGCTTTTATTTTCATAATTTATTTAACAAAAATGACAACAAAAATAAAGGTCTTCTTACCCTTATGCTTGTTTGAACATACGACTTTCCATAATATACTATTTTAATAAAATAAGCAAGACCTAAGTCCTTTTAATAATTCGGCCCTTACCTCCATACGGATCCAAGAGGACTTCAACCCTGTCCCCAACTAAAACCTTGATTCTATGCATTCTCATCTTTCCTGACAAATAAGAAAGAACCGTCTTTTCATTGCCTAAATCTACTCGAAATAAGGTATTAGGCAAAGCTTCTGTGACAGTTCCGGATGCTATGTTATTTTCGTCTATTTTACTCATTTAATTCTAAAAGTATAACAAAAATTACACTGCTCGTCAATTTTTATTTAATATTTATATTTATTTTAGAAGGATTATTTGGTAAATACTTGTTCCAAGGAGGAAAAATTCTAACCAGAGCTTTAGTAATTCCAACATTTTCTCTAAAAATTGGCAATACTTTATCCTTGTGAACACCAAGTAGTTTAGATTTTAAAATATCCTTATTGGGATTCCATGTGGCTTTTAGTGCGCCCGTTAAATAGAAATCAAAAACATTAAGACTCTTATCTATTTGTTGATTTTCGTTAAGTATAAAATTTAAATCTTTTATACCCGTAATTATAATTTCTGGAATCTCTTCTTGGGTAGCCTCTGGTATTGATATTTTGATTATGTTTTTTATTAAACTATCTTCTTTTATAAGGATAGCATTTAGTGTGCCCACGATAGATACTTTAACCTCAGGTGTATCAGACATCACGTCTTCTTCTATGTTGTAACTAAATCTTATTGCACCCGGGTATAAAACATAGCCTGAAGGTAATAAGGCTCTTACTTTACTATATAATTCATCTTTAAAAGAAGATTCAGCTATTTGTTTTAGCTTTATTTTATCTTCCTCAGTTAAATAATATACTAAACCCTGTAACCCCCCATGAAGTTCTGATTTTGGTTTTCCGTATATTTTACTATATTTAGTAGTTCCTTTAAATGAATTTATATAAAATTTTTCAGGATTACCGTTATAGTTTTCACCTGCCAAAAACGAAGTCACTCCCACCTCAACCTGCCCTGGTATTTTTTTATCTTTTTCCATTTTGTAACCAGGAATTGTTACCGTGCTGTTTAGTCTATATGTTTTACCATCTTGATCTGATATATAAGTACCTGAAGTTAGTTTTTCTGTTTTAGTGCTAAATTCGTTAAATAGGATTATAGATCCCGTAGCCTTACTAGATACTTCTTTGCTTTCAGTTAGTATATAATCACGGGATTTTTTTTCGGTTTCAATCATTATTTCAAAATCAACACCATTTTCATTTGGTTCTCTTGAAGCGCGAAATATTTTTGACTTGTATTCAATTTCTTGTTGCTTTGCCGTAATTGTAATGTAAGCACTTTGAAATAAAAATCCAACCCAAAAAACAATACCTAAAATTAGAGATATTATTAAAAAAAACTTTAAAAAACCTCGTACAGACTTACGATTAGAATCTCTTGGGGTTAAACTCATTCTTCTAGCTTTTTTATGATATTCTTCTTTTCTAGTTTCAGATACAGGATGATCTATTTTTTCTTTGATTTCTGGCTCAAAAGTTTCTTTTTGAGCAGATTTAAAAACAGGAGTATTTGTTTGCCTAGATACTTTATTTATTTTTATATCTTCCATTAAAATTCTCCTCATTTTATTTTTCGAGATAATGCTATAGCTTCTATCATTATAAACGGATCGTGACAACCTTCTTCCAAATCACATTCGTTTACCATTTCAATTTCATCTAAGATTACAATATTAAATTTTTTATCCAAGGTTATACTTCCTGCTAGTTTTGTTTTTTTAAATATTTCAAAAAACCAATTTCTCATGTCTGTATCTATGGTTAAAAATATAGTTCCAGGAAGTTCGTAATATTTAGGAATATTATTTAAACACTCATTTAATTCTTTACTCCAAAGCTCCTCAATTTTATCAAAGTAAATTTTAAATTTTTCTCTGTGGGTTAAAGATAAATTATTTTGGTAATAAAGTTTAAATAATTCATAAGCATCTCTATCTTCTATCTTTAGACTTAAAGCTAAATGTCTCAGTAAAGTTTTTTTGCCAAGTGGAAAAGAATATTTTTGGCTAAAATTTCCCTTATTGACTACACTCAAATCAGTAGTTTTGCCACTAATGTCGAGAATAAGATGAGATTCCTGTCCTTCATAAGTATCTCTGATCATTAGATATGTAAGGATTGAAAAAGCAGAAAAAGAAATTGGTGTATCGTAAAAAACATCACGCAATACACTGTTTGCTTTTTCTGTGAAATTTTTGTTGGAATAGGAATAAGATAAACTCAAATCTACAAATTGAGCATTTTTTCCGATTGGATCAGCTGTTGGAATATCGTCTAGGATTATTTCTGTAATAAATTTTTCAATTATTTCTTTATTTTCTTCGTATTTCTCGTCTAATTTTAATTTAATAGTGTTTAATTCCTTTCGAACAAGATCGTCTAGGACTTTTTTGGTTATTGAAATTTCTTTTTTATTTGATATGTTTATTTTTTGGGTTTCAGAATTAGACCAAGGTGTAGTTATGACGCATACAACTTCGTTTAATTTCCCAGCTCTTTTTTGCAACAATGCTTGTGCTGTCTTTTTTAAAGTCAAAACTGCTTCTTTCTCTAGGTCGGGTATTTCTTTGCTCGCTATGTCTTTAATTGGAAGTCGAACAGTTTCTAATACCAGAGGAACTTCTTCTTCGTTTTTAGGCATTCGGACATAAGCCGCACCAATACTACTTGAACCAATATCAAAAATAGCAATTATTTTATTTTTTTTATTTTTAAAGAATGATCCCATATGTAAATATTATACTACATATTTTTAAAAAAGATTAGTAGTTATTCAACATCTGCTTTAATTCTTCTTATTCCAGAAGCTACGGCTTCTTCTTTGATAATTTTAAAATGCCCCAAAGAAGAAATGTCTTCCATGTGTGGTCCCCCGCAAAATTCTTTTGAATATATTCTTCCGTTATCATCTTCTGCAAAATAAACAGATACTATTTCTGGATATTTTGCTCCAAATTCCATTTGTGCCCCAATTTTAATTGCTTCTTCTAATGGCATTTCTCGTCTAACCATTTTAAGCTTTAATTTAATTTTTTCATTCACCCAGTCCTCTACTTTTTGTTTTTCTTCATCTGTTAATTTTCTGTCAAAATTAAAATCAATTCGCAACCTTTCTTCTGTAATGTTACTTCCTTTCTGTTTAATATCAGGACTTATTAACTCTTGCAAGGCTACAAGTAATAAATGGTGCGCTGTGTGTAATTTCGTGGTTTTCTCACTGTTATTAGCTAAACCACCTTTAAACATTCCCTGGCTAGATTCTCTAGATAACTCTTGGTGTTGTTTTAATTTATTTTCAAAATCAACCCTATCTAGATTAATTCCTTTTTCTTTAGCCATTTCTTCGGTTAGCTCAATAGGAAAGCCATAAGTTGTAAACAGTATAAAAGGATCTGTTCCTTTTTCAAATTCTTTTAACCCTTTTTCAAGAGTTATTCTAAACTTGTTTTCTTCTTTTGTTATTTCTTGTTTAATAATTTTAGAATTGGTGTTTAATTCAGTATAAAAATTAGCATACTTGTTAATCACCAAATCAGAAAGTTTTGTTAAATCTAATTCTGGACAAATCTGATCTTTAAACCTAATAATACGTCGCAAAATACGTCGAAGCACATATCCCCGACCATTATTTGAAGGAATAACCCCATCTCCAATCATAAAAATAGCGGTTCTTGTGTGGTCAGCAAGTATTCTTTCTAATCTTTCGTTTGAGACCTTTGAATTTTTTTTAATAAATAAAATCAATTCTGTAAATAAATCAGTTTCAAAGACTGTTTTAACTCCCTGAGAAACCATACAGATTCTTTCTAGTCCCATCCCCGTGTCAACATTATTTTTCTCTAATTTACCAATTACCTTGCCATCTTTTTTTTCATACTGCATAAAAACATTATTCCAAATTTCTATAACCTTTCCACTATTATCCGCTTCTACAAAGTTTTCATGACTCAAATCACCTAGTTTTTCTTCGTTTGTATCATAAAAAATTTCCGTGTCTGGTCCACAGGGGCCGTTATCTCCAGCACTCCACCAATTGTTTTTTGCTGGTAAATAATAAATTCTATTTTTAGGTAAATATTTTTGCCAAATTAGCGAAGCTTCTTCATCTCGTGGGGCATTCTCATCTCCTTCGAATACAGTAACGTATAGCCTAGTTTTATCTAAGCCCAAACCTTCTTGTTTGTCAGTCAAAAACTCAAAACTCCACTTAATCGATTCTTCTTTAAAATAGTCACCTAAAGACCAGTTCCCCATCATTTCAAAAAAAGTAAGGTGGCGATTGTCTCCTACATCTTCAATATCTCCTGTTCTTACACATTTTTGTACATCAACCAGTCTTGTTCCCATAGGATGTTTTTGCCCTAGTAAATAAGGAACCAATGGTTGCATTCCAGCTGTATTAAACAAAACCGAAGGATCGTTCTCTGGAATCAAAGAGGCAGATGGAATTATTTTATGTTCTCGATTTTTAAAAAAATTGAGAAATTTATTTCTAATGTCTATTGAATTCATTTTTTATATTTGATCATCATCTTCTTTATGGTCTTTGAATTTCTTTACTGCAGATTCTACAAACCATAATGCAATAAAAATAAATAAGGTTAACAAAGTAGATATTATAGCCAACTTATACAATCCAAAACCAGCAGACATTCCTATCCCTGCAACTACCCACATACTAGTCGCAGTAGTTAAACCCATTAGTTTTGAATCTCTAGAAAAAATTACCCCAGTACCAATAAAACCGATACCTGTTATGATTTGAGACGCCATTCTTAATGGGTTCACATCTCCAAAACCAATATAATAACTAACCATTTGTTGTGAAATAATAACAAATAACGCAGAACCCATAGAAACAAGCGCAAAAGTTCTCATGCCGGCCGTCTTTTTAGCCCAAACTCTTTCAAGCCCGATAATGACTCCTAAGATTAGTGCAATTGCTAGTCTTATTAACATTTCTAAAGTTGTGATATCAAATATATTTTCCATAATAGTTAATTATACCAAATTTTTTAATTGATGACACCTCCACCCAAACAAACATCTTTATCATAAAAGACGATAGATTGACCCGAGTCGACTTTCACACTATTTTCAAAAATAACCGATATCGAATTTTGTTTTTCATTTTTGATAAGACAATTAATTAATTCACCATGATATCTTATTTGGGCTTGATATTGATTATTTTCTAATGGTATTTTATTTATCCAATTTACATTTTGACATTTGATAGTCGACGACTTTGAATCTTGCCCTGTGAAAATTGGAGAATTTTCAGATACTATTATTGTATTATTTTTAATATCTTTTTTAACCACATACAAAGGTTTTGATTTTTTAAATTCTTTAAAAATATCAAAACCGTGTCTTTCTCCTATCGTAAAAAATACAACACCTTTATGAACACCAATTACTTGCCCTTTTTCATTTAAAACATCCCCATTTTTTATTTGAATATAGTTTTCAAGAAACTTTTTCATGTCGAGTGGACCTAAAAAACATACTCCTTGGCTATCTTTTTTCTTAGCATTTGGTAAATTATTTCTTAAAGCTATTTTCCGAACTTCTTCTTTTTTTAAATCACCAAGAGGGAAAAGAATATGCGATAAATCTTCTTGAGTTAATGTCCACAAAAAGTAAACCTGATCTTTGCCAACATCTGGATTTTTTTCTAAGGAATAAGAGTTATTTTCTTTTTTATTTTTTACGTAATGGCCTGTGGCAATAAAATCAGCACCTTTCTTTTTTGCAAAATCCCAAAACACTCCAAACTTTACCTCTCGATTACACATAACATCAGGATTTGGGGTGCGTCCTTTTTTATATTCTTCTATCATATAATCAGCAACACCCTCTTTGTATTCTTTTTCAGCATCACATTCTAAAAAAGGAATGCCTAAGTTGGCACAAACTCGCATAGCGTCTCGTCTTTCATCTCTCCAGGTGCAATTAATAAAATCAGGAGTCCATGTTCGAATAAAAACCCCAACAACACGATATCCTTGTTGTTTGAGCAATAAAGCAGCAACGGCACTATCCACACCGCCAGAAACACCCACAAAAACTGTTTTTTCTCCTAGTTTTTTGACCATCTTGCAAATATACCACAAGGTAACAATTTATCACTATCTTTTTGTGTAATAACCAATTCCCCACTTTCTATTAGTCCTTTTTTATCTTTAAAAATTTCTTTTAAGTTATTTTCATACACAATCGAAGAATATCCGGCCGTATACCCATTTATTAAAAAGAAAACTGGTTTTTCAGATAATAGTTTCTTACATAATTCCATTAAAATTAAAAATCCTTCTTCTATTTTCCATAATTCATCTTTGGGTCCGTGGCCGAAAGAAGGAGGATCCATAATAATAGCATCGTAGCTTCTCCCTCGTTTTATCTCTCTTTTTAAAAAAAGAATTGCATCGTCAATTATCCACCTGATGGGAAGATGATCTAATTTAGACAAAGAAGCGTTTTCCTTGGCCCAAAAAACAGATTGTTTTGATGCATCAACATGACAAACACTGGCTCCTGCTCTAGCACAAACAAGAGTAGCCCCACCCGTGTAAGCAAACAGGTTAAGTACTCGAACTTCTTTATCTTTAGTAACTTCTTTTTTTAATATTTTTTCCATCCATTGCCAATTACTAACTTGTTCAGGAAATAAGCCTATATGCTTAAAAGATGTTGGTTTCAATAGAAAAGTTAACCCATAATAATTTATCTTCCAATTATTAGGTGTGCCATCTTTTATTTTCCACTTTGTTTTTTGCCCTTCTCTCTCAAAATAAAAATTTGCTTGATTCCAAGTTTTTTTATCAAGATCTTTATTCCAAAGTGATTCTTTGTCAGGTCTGGCTAGTATGAATTTCCCGTATCTTTCTAATTTTTCTCCCGATCCTGAGTCTAAAAGCTCGTATTCTTTTTCTTTTGGTGTAATTAATAACATGTTATTTAAGATATAAATTAATATTTTTTTTATGTTCTTCGTAATTTTTTGCGTAATGAACTTCTCCCTTTTTGTCATGTAAATAATATAAATAATTTGATTCTATTGGACTAATTGAGGCTTTGATTGAATTTAATCCAGGATTATTGAGTGGTTTGGGAGGTAATCCTTTTTCTTTATATGTTTCTCTTGCGACATCAACCTGTAGTGGCATATTTATCGATAATCTTTTCCAGAGTATTCCAGAAATTATTTTATTATCTTTTTCTCCGTTAGCTTCCCCCTCCAAGATAGAAGCCATAGTTAATATTTCTTCTAGGGTTTTACCGGAAAGAATTATTTGTTCTTTGAGGTCTTTTGTTTTTAAAATAAAAGTATTGTAAAGCTCATTAACAATTTCTTCTTCTGTTGTCAAAGGAAAAAAGAAGTATGTGTCTGGGAATAATTTTCCCTCTTTATCTCTAGCTTTTTCTAAAAAAATATTTTTATCAAAATTTGTTAATTTCTGATCCAATATGTCAGATATTTTTTCATTATCTAATCCCTCTCTTATGGTTACTCGGGTAGGAGTTATCTTATGATTACCTCTTGCTAGTTGATAAAAAATTTCAGGAATTGATAAATTTTTCTCAAAAAGATAATCCCCCGTTTTGATTTTTAAGTTAAAAATTTTACCAAACAAATTAAATAGATTTGAATTATTAATTATCTTTTCTTTATCAAGCACTTCTACTATTTGATCAAAATTTAAATTATTTGAAATGTGAATAATTTTATCTTCTCTAAGAGGAGATTTTAATAATATAACAAAAAAAATAAATACAAGTAAAAGTAAAAAATACTTGATTTTCCTTAGGCCTTTTTTAGGGATTATATCATTCTGCTCTGAATCCATATTTAAATAGGAAGGTTTGAAGGAGGTTTTGCAATTCTAGTCTCAACTCTCTTGAAGCTAGGGGTCTCGGATACCATTCCTGGAAAGTGATAAATACTAGCCAATTCTTCTGCTGATAAAACAAAAACCTTCGGTTTCCCTAGTGGAGAAAGAAAACTTAAAATTTTTGGATATTCTAAGCTCAAGAAAAATGGAGGGTTAAAAAACATTCTCAATCGGTACGAATTTAATAATCTTTTTTTAAATTTAATAATAGACCCACCCAGAGGATCATCCCAAGCATTATCGAATTCTGTTGAATTTATTCTCTCTATCTCATTAGAGTTTGCCAAAGTAAATTGTCTAAAAATTAGCTTAGCTGAACGACTTAAACCATTAAACTGATCTTCTGAAATAATTTTTTTATCTGATAGGGCTATAACTCTTATTCCACATTCGAAATGAAGTTGACCCAATTGATCGTTAATGGCTTTAACAACAGGTTCTACAATTTTAGGAGTTCTAATGTCAGTATCGACTTCCCCTTTTTCGTTTTTTTGTATTTTAGTATATGGTTTTAAGTAATTCAAAAGAAATTCTGAGGCCGCTTCATTAAAATCAACCTTTTTATCCTTCTTTGCGCTATAATATTTTTTTGAAGTATTTTTAGCTAATATTTGTATCCAAAGTTGCTGACCTTTTGATATTGATCCCAGTAATTCTATTATCGGAGTTATAGGATCAACCTTAAATTCTTCTTTAGTTCCAGCTCTCATTTCTTCCCCGTAAGATTTATATGTTTTTATTGGGAAAAAGTCATCTTTCTTTTTGGCAAATTCGCACCCCCACATATACCAGTCAACATCTTTAGTTATTTGAGGTACACAATAAACATAATCTTCAACTTCCAAGACCTTAGCTTGAGGATATTGTGCATATATTTGAGTTTGAACTAAATCTTTAATGTTATTTTGGGTTCTAATATAAAAATGAACTCGTCCGTCAATGGAAACCATCTCTAAAGAAAACCACAATTTGGGATCAAATGTGTTAGAAAAAAATAATTCCATAGCAGATGGGGACTTAGATATTTCTCGTGGTACTTGTACTTCAAGTAAAGTCCACTTTAGTTCTAATTCGCTCGTTTCTTTTTTATAAAACCCCCAAAATTTTAAAGCTAATATAGCCAAAGGAATTGGTAATATATAACCAATAAAAGAAAGGATGGCGTTTAAAATATTTGGTCCTTCGTTTGTTATAACTGTTTCCACCATATTATGATTTATTATATCACATCTAAAACGATAAAACACCTAAAAATTTAGGTGTTTTATCGTTTAAATAATAGTATACTCTCCGTTTTTATTCTTTTTAAAATATTTTGCGTTTTGTAAATTTACTAAAATAGTATTTTTCTTAAGATATCTCTCTTTCATAACTTGTTCAATAATATCTTCTTTTTTCATAGGCCCGTTCTTCTTTAGCAAATCTCGAATAACATCCTTAACAACACCTGTTTTATATCCCCATTCAGCTAAAGCATAAATTCCACGACCAACCAGAACAAATCTTTTATCTTTAATTAATTCATTGTGACAAGTTGCAATGTGACATTTTTTATTAAATGTTTCAAATACAGCTTTTGCCACTTCGCGGAAATGCATAGGAGATCCATGCTTCTTCATCATCAAATAAGCATAATCTTTAACCCCTCTAGTTTTAATTCCAGGAGAAGCTGTTTTACCCCATTCACCAAGTGGATTTTTGCTTAATTTTTTAGAAATAGACAACCATCTTCGTGCAATTTCTTCGTTTCTATATTGTTCGGATATTTCACTAACCTCAGAAAGAAATCTAGAAATTAAATCACCCTCAGAAATTAATTGATCATCTGACAAGTTATCATAAATATTATCTAGGGTTGCTCTTATTTTATTCGCAGTATCAGAATCAATAGTCCAGTGAGTTTTAAAATGATCATCTTCTTTATGCTTAAAGAAATCATTTCCTAATGTTAAGAAAAAGTGTAGATAATTTTGAGTTAGTTTGTCTTTAGATAAGTGAGTAAGAAGTTCTTGCTCTGAGACTATTGCCCCCATAGCATCAACAAGTTTTTTTAATTCTTCAAAAACTTGATTTTCATTTTTAAAGGTATCTGATTTTCTGATAAAAGACATTGCGGCATTTTCAATTTGTCTAACCCTTTCTCGTGTTATTCCATATTTTTTACCTATAGCCTCAAGAGTTTTTCTTTGGGTATCATCAGATAAACCAAATCTATTTATTATAACCTCATAAGCTCTTGGTTGTAGTCCAGAAAGAATTTTTTTTGTAACCTGTTTTGGTTTAAATGTTATAGTGTTCGTCATTTTTAGTAATTTATTAACAAAATTATCTCTTAATATTTAATCATAATATCACTATAATCAAAGATAGTCAATAGTGGCTAATTAGGCATTCTTTTTAATAGCAGACTTTGCTTTAGCTCTATCAGCCTCTTTGAGTATTTTTTTTCTAAGCCTTGTGCTTTTAGGTGTGATTTCCAAATATTCATCGTCGGCCATTATTTCTAGGCCTCTTTCTATTGTTATTTTGAAAGGTGGTTTAATAATAATTGCTTCATCTGTACCAGATGCTCTCATGTTTGATAATTGCTTTCCTTTTGTAGGATTAACAGTCATCTCATCTCCTTTAGTAACATTACCAACTACCATACCTTCATACACCTCATCTCCATGTTCAACATAAAGAACACCTCTTTCCTGTAAAGTCCAAAGAGAAAACGCTACAACTTTTCCTCCAACCATAGCCGTCATTGATCCAACATCTCTTTTTTTAATCTCTCCTGCATAT
>CAZBHU010000001.1:13396-14843 GCA_964492035.1 uncultured Candidatus Saccharibacteria bacterium | reverse complement strand
AACTTTAGTACTGGTGGGGCAGCGTCAGGTAGCGTATCTGTTAATCCTACTGTAGACACCACTTACACCCTAAGCTGTACAAGAGGAACAAAAACCTCAACTGAATCTATCATAGTTAAAATGCTTGATATTTCTATTAACGAACAGTAATCTCAATATTAATATTTGACTTTATTTGAGAATCTGATAAGATTGGTCTTAATTGTTATTCGTATTTTATAAACGAATTTAACACTCGCAAAAGCGAGAAATTATCAATAATTTATGTTGATAATCATAATAAAGCCTTATTTCACAAGCTTTGTTGTGTATATCAACCAATAAAAAAATATATGGCAGAAGAATTTAAGAGAGATAAGCCTCACGTTAATGTCGGTACCATGGGGCACGTTGACCATGGAAAAACAACATTAACTGCGGCAATTTTGTCAGTTTTGGCTCGACAAGGTGGTGAATACGGTGCAAAGATTAAAGATGTTAATGAAATCGATAATGCTCCAGAAGAAAAAGCTCGTGGAATAACCATCGCGCTTTCTCACAGTGAATACTGGACTCCAAATCGTCACTATGCCCACATCGACATGCCCGGACACGCGGACTATATTAAAAACATGATTACAGGAGCTGCTCAAACAGACGGTGCTATTATCGTTGTTGCTGCAACTGACGGTGTGATGCCACAAACACGTGAGCACATCCTTCTTGCCAAGCAAGTTAACGTTCCTCGTGTTATTGTTTTCTTAAACAAGTGTGATATGGTGGATGATCCTGACATGCTTGATTTAGTTGAAGAAGAAGTTCGTGATTTGCTTACAAAACAAGGGTTTGACGGCGCAAACGCACCCGTTATTCGTGGTTCTGGACTTAAAGCTTTGGAATCAACAAGTAACGATGACGAATGGGCAAAGAAGGTTCTAGACCTTGTTAATGCAATGGATACTTATATCCCAGTTCCAGAAAGAGATGTTTCTAAGCCTTTCTTGATGCCTATCGAAGACATCTTCTCAATTGAAGGACGAGGTACAGTTGTAACTGGTAAAATCGACAGAGGAATTGTTCATGTTGGTGATGAAGTAGAAATTGTTGGTATTAAAGACACTACAAAAACTACCGTTACTGGTATTGAAATGTTTAATAAGAGTTTGAAAGAAGGTCAAGCAGGAGATAACGCAGGTATTCTTTTAAGAGGTACAAAGAAAGAAGATGTTACTCGTGGACAAGTTCTTGCTAAGACTGGAACAGTTACTCCTCATTCAGAATTTGAATGTAACGTTTATATCTTGAAGAAAGAAGAAGGAGGTCGTCACACACCATTTTTCAATGGTTACAAACCTCAATTCTACATCAGAACTACAGACGTAACTGGAGAAACAGCATTACCAGCAGGAACAGAAATGGTTATGCCAGGAGATACTGTTAATCTAACAGTTAAATTGGTAACACCTGT
>CAZBHU010000001.1:0-13296 GCA_964492035.1 uncultured Candidatus Saccharibacteria bacterium | reverse complement strand
AAAAAATATACTGTCAATCGAGCATCTTTTGTTTCCAAAAATGCACGAGAGCAGTTCGAAATAAGAATTCACAAGCGAGTAATTGATATTTTGAATCCTAATCAAAAGACAATTGAAGCGCTTACAAATCTATCCTTACCTTCCGGTGTTGATATAGATGTGAAAATGATGTAAAAATGCAAGTCCCGATATAAGCCGCGGTCGCAGCTGGTTTTGGGACATCGCAAATTGATTATAAGATTAAAGATAAAAGGCAGGTCCAATTTATTAAAAAAAGATTGACCGCGACCTGCTTATAACGGGATGAAATTTATTCTTGGAAAAAAACAGAATATGATACAGTGCTTTCAAGAAGACGGCACTGTGATTCCAGCAACAGTTATTTCTGCTGGTCCTCTTGTTGTAACTCAAATCAAAAATCCTGATATCGATGGCTATACTGCAGTTCAAGTTGCTTATGAGGATCAAAATCCTAAAAGAGCAACAAAAGCTCATCTTGGTCACATCAAATCTCTTAAAGGTGAAGGAGAAGAATTAAAAAATGCTTACAAACATTTAAGAGAATTCAGGGATATTGAAGAAATACAAATAGGAGACGAAATTACAGTAGGAGTTTTCAGTGAAGGAGACACTGTAACGGTTTCTGGAATATCAAAAAGTAAAGGTTTTCAAGGCGTTGTAAAACGTCACGGATTCCATGGGGGACCAAGAAGTCACGGTCAAAAGCACTCTGAGCGAGAGCCAGGTTCTATTGGTGGTGGTCTTCGAAATAAAGTTCCAAAGGGAATGAAAATGGCAGGTCGAATGGGAGGTGACCGCATCACAGTTAAGAATTTGGAAATAATTGGTGTGGATAAAGAAAATAATCAGTTAATCGTTAAGGGTGCAATTCCAGGAAGACGTGGAACACTCGTAGAGATTATTGGCTAAATTTATGGCAACAAAAACTACTACAAAAGAAAAGAAAACTAAAGCAACAAAGAAAGAAGAAGTTCAATCTTTAGAAGCTCAAGTTTATAGTGCAAAAGGTAAGGCTGTTGGAAAAATAGAATTACCAGAATCTGTTTTTGGATTGTCTTGGAATGGAGACTTGGTTCACCAAGTTGTAAATGCAATGCAAGCCAATGCTCGAACACCTATTGCTCACACAAAAACAAGAGGTGAAGTTCGCGGAGGAGGAAGAAAACCTTGGAGACAAAGAGGAACTGGTCGAGCTAGACACGGATCAAGACGATCCCCAATCTGGGTAGGTGGAGGAGTCGCTCATGGACCAAGAAATGAAAAGAGCTATAAGCAAAAGATAAACAAGAAGATGAAGGTAAAAGCTCTCTTCACTGTTTTGTCAGAGAAATTCAGAAAAGGACAAATTCTTTTTGTTGAAGAGTTATCTCTAAAAAACATTAAGACCAAAGACGCCGTTGCTGTTATTAAAGATTTGAGTACTGTTTCAGGGTTTGAAAAAATTTCTGGAGCAAAAAGACCAAATCTATACATTACAGTTCCTGCAAAAACAGATGTTCTTAAAAAGAGTTTTGCAAACATCAATACGGTTGAAATTGATGAAGTAAAAAATATAAACCCTGTTGATTTACTTAGCTTTAAGTATATCGTTATTTCACAACCTAAAGAGAGTATTGCTTTCTTGGGGGGTAAAATAGAGAAAAAATAATATGGCTACAACAACAAATTCAAAAAAGAAGGTAGAAGAAAAGAAGGAGGCTAATGCAAAAAGTCACCCGCTAATTCTATCTCCTAGAATTACAGAGAAATCTGCGATTGGTGCTGAAAAAGGGGTATATACTTTCAATGTTTCATCAAGTGCAAACAAAAACGAAATAAAGAAGGCGATTAATCTTCTTTACAAAGTAAAACCAGTTCGAATTTCAATGACTCAAATTGCAGACAAAAAAATTGTTCGCAGGGGAGTAGAAAGTACAAAACGAGGTGGTAAAAAAGCGGTCGTACATTTAAAAAAGGGAGATAAGATAACATTCGCATAGCTATTCGCTGTGCTAACATAAATATCTATGAAAACATACAGACCTACAACTCCATCAAGACGACATCAGACTACTGTTCCTTACAGAAATGTATTGACTAAAAAAGATCCTGAAAAATCTCTTACTAAGGGATTCAAAAGATCAGTTGGAAGAAATAACCAAGGAAGAATAACCACTAGACACAAAGGAGGTGGTCACAAGAGATTGTATCGTGAGGTTGATTTCAAATACAACAAATACGATATCTCAGCAAAAATTACTTCTATTGAATATGATCCAAACCGCAATGCATTTATAGGACTTGCAGTTTATGCTGACGGAGAAAAAAGATATGTAATCGTTCCAAAGATGGTGAAAGTTGGAGACAAGTTTATTGTTTCTGAAAAAGCACCAGTAGCAGTTGGGAATAGATTACCTTTGAAATATATACCAGTTGGAACTTTTGTTTATAATGTTGAAATGAAGCCCGGCAATGGAGCTAAATTAATTCGATCTGCTGGAGCCTACGGACAAGTTGTTGCAAACGACTTAGGATATGCCAACGTCAAAATGCCATCAACTGAAATTCGAAAGATTTCAGAAAATGCATGGGCTTCCATTGGAGAAGTTTCAAACGCTGAATACAAATTGCAGAATTTTGGTAAAGCTGGACGATCTCGCTGGAAGGGTATACGCCCAACTGTCAGAGGTACAGCTATGAACCCTGTTGATCACCCACATGGAGGAGGTGAAGGACGACAAGGTAGAGGTCTCCGAAGAGCCAAAAGCTTATGGGGTAAACCTACCGGAAAGGGACAAAAGACAAGAACTCCAAAAAAATATTCAAACATGTGGATTGTTTCTCGCCGAAAGGTTGGAAAGAAAAAATAGAATCTACAAAATCTCTATCAACAAAAACACCCATCTTGGGTGTTTTTGTTTTTTAAGTAGTGATATAATAAATATATGGAACAACAACCAAAAATATCAGAAAAAAAGAAATTCTCAATGATTGCAAGAATTAGAAGCACGGATAATGCATGGAGAGGGTTGTGGGTCATGTTTAAAACCACCCACAATGCTTGGTTAGAGATTATTTTTGGGGGTTTTGCTATATATTTAGGGTTTTTATTTAAATTAAATAGCATTGAATGGTCTATGATAGTTATTGTCATCGGTATTGTAATTATTACTGAAACTATAAATACCGCCATAGAAGTAGACACAGATCTGACAAGCCCTGGATATCATCCATTAGCCAAAGACATTAAAGATATTTCAGCCGGAGCTGTGGCCTTAGCTTGTATTTTGGCTGGAGTTGTAGGACTAATTATTTTTGGTCCAAAAGTCTTGGCTATACTGTAAAAATGGGGGATATCGGATTTGACTTTATTTTTATTTCTGATAAGATAGACTTCACGAGCTCAAAGAAGAGCTTATTAATTTAATTATGACAAGATCACTTAAAAAAGGTCCATATGTAGACGAAAGGCTATTAAAAAAGATAGCCGGAAAAAAACCAATAGAAACTGGGGTTATTAAAACATGGTCAAGAGCTTGTGTGATATCTCCTGAAATGGTTGGATTTTTGTTTGGAGTTCATAACGGAAAAACGCACGTAGAGGTTTTAGTAAATGAAGATATGGTTGGTCATCGTCTCGGAGAATTCTCTTTAACAAGAAAATTTGTTAGACACGGAGGTAAGATGCAGAAAGAATTAGAAGCTAAAAAGAAAGAATCTGAAATTGCTGCAGCTAAAGCCGCCAAAAGTGCAACAGATACAAAGAAAAAATAAATTAATAAACTATGAAAGCATTTTTAAAAAATTATAGACAGTCCCCTCGCAAGGTTGCCCTTGTAGCGGAACTCATAAAAGGCAAAAGGGTTGCCGAAGCTCTTATTATTCTTGATAATTTACCAAAAAGAGCATCCTTACCAATAAATAAATTATTAGTTTCAGCTATTTCCAATGCTAAAAATCTTGGCATTAATGAAGAAAACCTAGTTGTTGAAAATGTAACTGTAAACAAAGGAATTGTTTTAAAAAGAATAATGCCAAGAGCAAGAGGAAGTGCTTCTCGTATTAATAAGAGAACAAGTCATGTAGAGATTACTCTTTCAGAAAAGAATTCAACAAAAAAGGTAAAAAAAGTAAAAACAGAAAAAGAAGAAACTAAAGAAATAAAAACAGAAGTTAAGAAAGATACAAAGTCGAAAAGAATTAGTAAAAAGAAGGTTGCTAGCGAATAACTAATAGCGAAATATTATGTCAAAAGTAGTTCACCCATATGCACATAGATTAGTAACACTTCGTGATTGGAAGTCACGCTGGTTTGCTGACAAGAAATACAAAAATCTTTTACAAAGTGATGTAATTATTCGTGATTTCTTAACAAAGAAACTTCGAGGTTTTTATATTTCAAGAATCGAAATAGAGAGAAACGCTAAAGCCACAAAAGTTATAATTCACACATCAAGACCAGGAATGATTATTGGACGTGGTGGTGATGGAGTAAACAAGCTTAAAGCAGATTTAATGAAAGCTCTAAGCAAAAAAGGCATAAAGATAAGTGAAGATTTAAAATTGGACATTGTTGAAGTTACAAATCCTGATGCAGATGCTGCTATTGTAGCTTGTTCTATTGCTGAAGGTTTGGAAAAAAGACTTCCATTCCGAAGAGTGATGAAACAAGCAATTGAAAAGGTAATGGCAACTCGCGGAGTAAAAGGAGCTCGTATATATCTTGGAGGAAGATTGGCTGGTGCAGAAATTGCAAGAAGTGAACAAATCAAAAGAGGTTCAATTCCTTTGCAAACTTTCCGAGCAGATGTTGATTTTGCAAGAGAAAAAGCTCATATGAGCTATGGAGATATCGGGATAAAGGTCTGGATTTATCGTGGTGAAGTTTTTCGAGAAAACGCTAACGCTAATAACAATAAGCGAAGTTCGTTTTCAGAAGCCCGCCAATAATTTATAGAGTAACTAATAAAACTTATGTTAATTCCAAAGAAAGTAAAATATAGAAAGTGGCATACGCACCGCAAGGACATGACAAAGGTCTCTGCAGATACTAGAGGGATAGAAGTTTCCTTCGGTTCTTTTGGACTAAAGGCAGTTACTGGTGGACGAATTCGTTCTAATCAAATTGAAGCAGCTAGAAAAGTAACATCCAGAACAGTTGGCAAGAGTGGAAGAATGTGGATTAGAATTTTCCCAGATAGACCTTTTACACAAAAAGCAGCTAATGTCGGAATGGGTAAAGGTAAAGGAGACCCAGAAGGATATTGTTTATATTTAAGACCAGGTCGTATTATATTTGAAGTTGACGGAGTTCCAGAAGCTACTGCAAGAGAAGCTCTTCGCAAAGCAGGAACAAAGTTGCCAGTAAGTACTCGTATCGTAGCACGATAAAATTTTATGGAAAAACAAATTAAAAAATCAAAGAAAGTATTAAAAGGAGTTGTTGTTTCTGATAAAATGGACAAGACCGTGGTTGTTAAAGTAACTAGATTTGTTGAACACAAGAAATACGGCAAAAGAATTAAGAAAACAAAAAATTACAAAGCTCATGATGAGTTAAATGCTAAAAAAGTCGGAGATGTCGTAGAAATTGAAGAAACAAGACCAATTTCTAAAGACAAAAAGTTTAAAATAACAGAATAATTATATGATTCAAGACGGAACAGTAGTAAATATCGTTGATAACGCCGGAGGAAAAATCGGAAAGGTTTTCAAAATACTCGGCTCATCAAAAAAACGCTATGCCAAAATCGGAGACAAGGTTATTCTTTCTATTAAAATTGCTGAACCAAGAAAAGCTGTTAAGAAAAAGGATGTTTGTCAGGCTGTAATTGTTCGAACTGTAAATGCTTACAGAAGAAAAGATGGTTCTTATGTTAGATTTGACGACAATGCCGCAGTTGTTCTAGAGAAAGGAAAATCAGATCCAAAAGGGGGTCGCGTATTTGGACCAATCCCAAGAGAGTTGGCAGAAAAGGGATTCCAAAAAATTATTTCATTAGCTCAAGAAGTTGTTTAATTTCTTTTAATAATATGAAAATCAAAAAAGGAGACAATGTAATAGTTATCGCTGGAGCAAGCAAGGGTAAAAAGGGCAAAGTCCTAAGAGCTATCCCTACTCTTAATAAGGTGATAGTAGAAGGAGTTAACTTGAGAAAGAAAGCCCATAAATCAAAGAAAAAAGGTGATCCTAGTCAAATTTTAGAAGTAGCAATGCCGATTGATGTATCAAACGTAGCAAAAAAAGACTAAGATCATATATAAATTATAACGAATAATAGGAATAAAAATATGGAAACAGTAAAACAAAAAGAGAAAAAATCATACAGTGTACTTAAAGAGAAGTATGGTTATAAGAATGTCATGTCATCACCTCGTCTAGTGAAGGTGGTTGTTTCCAGTGGCACAGGTTCTGGCTTAAAAAGAAGTAAAGATTACAACAATTTAGTCATAGATAGAATCTCAAAAATTACAGGACAAAGACCTGCTGTTAAAAGTGCTAAAAAATCAATTGCTAGTTTTAAAACAAGAGAAGGTGATCCTGTCGGAGTGATGGTTACACTACGCGGAGCCCGCATGTATGGTTTTTTGGATAAACTTATTAACGTAGCGATTCCACGAACAAAAGACTTCCGAGGTATTGATAAAAAAATTGTAGATAATATAGGAAATCTAACTATGAGCATCAAAGAACACACTATTTTTCCTGAAACAGGTGATGAAGAATTAAAAGATGTTTTTGGAATGGGGGTAACAATTGTTACAACTGCTAAAAACAAAGACGAAGCAACAGATTTCTTTTCTTTGATTGGAGTACCATTTAAATAATTAAACAAAAACAACCCCAGAGCGGGGTTGTTTTTGTTTGACAGATAAGGGTTTATTTGCTAGTATTGTGGGGTAGGTTTTGATCCGCTTATCTCCTTTTTTGCCTAGAAAATAAACACTTCTAGACATGTAAGAAAATAAGCGAGATATCACCTGCGCATGATTTTTAGTAATCAAAGTCGTATTTTATCCTTATTCAAAAAGGGTAGATAATTATTATATTTAATTTTTAATTAAGGATGGCAAAAACATCAGTTATAGCTAGACACTTAAAAAAGTCTAAGTTTAGCACACGAGAAACAAATCGTTGCTTTAAATGCGGAAGAGCTCATGCGTATATGAGAGATTTTGGCCTTTGCAGAATATGTTTTAGAGAACTTGCAAATGAAGGTATGCTTCCAGGTGTTAGAAAATCTTCTTGGTAAAACGAGAGGTTGTTGTGTCCGCGGTCACGGTCCCAACATCACAAAATCAAGTTATAAATTTTAGTATTAAATACAGTAGGTTAGAGATGTAAAGTCAAAAACTTACTCTTAACGGAATGGATCAAATTGCAAACATGATAAATACAATCAAGAACGCAAGTCTAAAAGGACACGAGCTTGTTGTTGTTTCTCATTCAAACATCAAATATTCAATTGCAGAATGCCTAGTCAGAGAAGGTTATTTAAAGAACATAACCAAAAAAATGAGAAAAGGTTTTCCTGTGATTGAAATGGAATTGTCTTATGTAGAAGACGGAGAACCAAAAGTAAAAGATGCAAAGAGGGTTTCAAAATCTTCTAGCAGGGTTTATAAAGGAGTTAAAGATTTAAGAAGTGCAAGAGGTTATAGAGGAATAACCGTTCTTTCTACTCCTAAAGGAATTTTGACAGATAAAGAAGCCAGAAAAGAAATGGTCGGAGGAGAAGTATTATTTAAGATGTGGTAATCACCAATAATTTTTCAAAATATATGAGCAGAATAGGAAAACAAATAATAATAGTTCCCGCAGGCGTAGAAGTTAATCTTTCGGCTGGCACTTTAAGCGTAAAAGGACCAAAAGGTTCATTGGTTAGATATTTTAAAGATTCAATTGCAATACACATAAATGGCAATGAAATCACTTTTGTTCCAAAGAAAGAAAATGACAAAATAACAAACGCTCTCTGGGGGACATATGCTTCACATGTTAAAAACATGATAATAGGAGTTACTGAAGGTTATTCAAAAAAGTTAATTCTAGAAGGAGTTGGATTTAAATCAGAGGTATCTGGAGAAAATCTTGTGCTTGCACTTGGATTTTCACATCCAGTTAAATTGCAAATTCCAAAAGGCCTTACAGTTACAGCTGAAAAGAATAATATAACCGTTACTGGAATAGACAAAGAATTAGTCGGTTCTTTTGCCGCATTTGTTAGAGCAAACAAAAAACCAGAACCTTACAAAGGAAAAGGTTTTCGTTATGACAATGAAGTTATTCGCCGAAAACAAGGTAAGAAAGCTTCATAATTCTAACAAACAATAAGATTAATTTAAATTAAAATTATGACTATCAAAAAGACAGACAAAAGAATAAGATTAAAGAGTAAAATTAGAGCTAAAATTTTTGGGACTGCAGAAAGACCAAGACTTTCAGTTTTTCGTTCAAACAATTATATTTATGCTCAAATTATTAATGATGAAACAAGCACCACTCTAGTGGCTTCTTCAGATATGAAGTTAAACAAAGGTACAAAAACCGAAAGAGCAAATGCTGTTGGACAAGAAGTAGCCAAGCTGGCCCAAAGCAAGGGAATTAAAGCTTGCATTTTTGATCGTAACGGTTTCAAATATACAGGTCGAGTAAAGTCTCTTGCAGATTCAGCTAGAGAGGCTGGACTTAAATTCTAATTAATTTAAAAATATGGATACAGCAAAACCAAAACAAAATACAAAAACAAGTGGGCCTAGAAAAACTTTCGTTAAGAGGGATGGCCAAGATTCTAGGCGCCCAAGACCATCATTCGAAAAACCAAAACCAGAATTTGATCAAAAAATGGTATCGATTCGTCGAGTTACTCGTGTCGTAGCAGGAGGACGAAGAATGACTTTTGCCGTCGCGATTGCTATTGGTGATAAAAAGGGATCAGTTGGACTAGGGACAGGAAAAGGTGGAGATACAGCAATTGCTATTGCTAAAGCTCTAAGACAAGCAAAGAAAAATATGTTTAAAATAAAAACCACTAAAGACATGTCGATTCCCTTTGAAGTGAGTGGTAAATATGCAAGTTCAAAATTAGTTCTTCGCCCAAATAAAGATAAGGGTCTAGTGGCAGGGAGTACTGTTCGAGACATGCTATTGCTTGCAGGTATAAAAAACGTAACTGGTAAAATTCATTCTGGAAGTAAAAATAAACTTAACAATGCCAGAGTGACTTATGAGGTCCTTTATCAGATTAAAGATAAGAATCCAATCGTAAAGACTGCTTCTTTTGTTTCACCAGAAGAAACTACAGTTGGCTTGGAAGCTAAATCAGAATAATTTTATGCAACTACACACTTTAAAAAGAGAAAATCCCAATAAAAAGGCTAGACAAGTAGGCCGAGGTGGTACAAGAGGTAAAACTTCTGGAAGAGGAGGCAAAGGGCAAACAGCTCGTGCTGGTAATAAAAGACGCCCAGAACTTAGAGATATCATCAAAAAACTTCCAAAATTAAGAGGTTACAGAACTAAGTCTTTTGAAAAGAAAAATGCCCCTGTGAACTTAGGAGCTCTTGAAATATTTGAAAATGGATCTGTAATAGGAAGAGAAGCTTTGTTCGAAAAAGGTTTAATCAGAAAAGTCGGAGGAGTTATCCCTTCTGTTAAAATTTTAGCCAAGGGAGAACTTACTAAGAAAATTACTATCGTAGGTTGTCTTGTTTCCGAAAAAGCTAAAGCTCAAATCGAAAAAATCGGAGGCGAAATAAAATAACATGGAAATCATCTGGGGAAAAATTAAAATGATGTTTAGTGACAAGACATTGAGAAATAGAATCTTGTTTGTTCTTGGTGCTCTTGTTGTTTTTCGATTGTTGTCCGCAATTCCAATACCAGGTGTAGATGCTGCAAAGCTACAAGCTTTCATAACTAACAATCAATTTGTTGGAGTCCTAAACATTTTTGCTGGAGGTGGACTTTCGACATTGTCGATAATAATGCTTGGAGTAAGTCCATACATTACATCTTCGATTATAATGCAACTTTTAACCATGATGTCTCCACGTCTAAAAGCGATGTATCAAGAAGATGGAGAAATCGGTCGTCGAAAGTTTACTCAGTTAAGTCGTACAATTACTATTCCACTTGCGTTAGTTCAGGGTTTAGCTTTGATAATTCTTTTGCAAAAACAAGGAATTTTGGGAGACCTGTCAATCTTTGGAATGATAACAAATATTTCAGTTATTGTTGCTGGGTCAATGCTTATAATGTGGATTGGTGAATTGGTAACAGAATTTGGAATTGGTAATGGAGTTTCATTGATAATTTTTGCTGGTATCGTTTCTCGTATACCACAGGGTGTTTCTCAGTTCTTCTTTACCTTTAACGTTGCTGATATACCGATGTATATCTTATTAGGAGCTCTAAGTCTTTTAATCATTGCTGGAGTTGTTATGGTTTCAGAAGCAGAAAGGCCAATTCCTGTTACTTATGCTAGACAAATAAGAGGAGAAAATACTTCTACTGGTGGAGCCCAAACATATTTGCCATTAAGGGTAAACCAAGCTGGAGTTATTCCAATAATTTTTGCTTTATCAATCTTACTCTTCCCACAGATGATCGGTAACTTTTTGGCGACATCAAGTAATGCTGTATTGTTGTCAATTTCAAAGGGCATGCTTTGGTTTATAGGAAATACTTGGTTATATGCTGGATTTTATTTTGTATTTGTCTTTTTGTTTACTTACTTCTATACTGCAGTTACTTTTGATCCTCAACAAGTCGCAACAAATCTTCAAAAGAATGGAGCTTTTGTTCCTGGAATTAGACCAGGCCCATCTACTGTAGAATATATTTCAAAAATTCTTGGAAGAATAACTATGATAGGCGCGGTTTTCTTGGGATTAATTGCTGTATTGCCTCTAATCATTCAATCAGTTACTGGAATTACCTCATTTGCAATAGGAGGAACATCCCTTTTGATTGCTGTTTCTGTTGTTCTTGATTTAATCAAAAAAACAGACGCTCAACTCTCAATGAGAGAATACTAAAATTTAAAAATCCGCCCTTGGGGGCGGATTTTTAAATTACGTGATATAATTATTTTATGAATAATAAAGCTAGGGTATTTATTTTTGTAGGAAGGTCTGGGTCTGGTAAAGGAACCCAGATTCATTTACTGAAAGATTTTATTACAAAAAAATACAATGAAAAAGCTTATCACATAGAGATGGGAGAAATTTTGCGAAATTTTTTTCAAGAAGAAGGCTATATTCAAGAAAAAGCCAAAGACTCCACGAACAACCATGGTAATTTTCAGCCAGATTTTATTATCAACTCGCTTTTGATATCAAACGTAATGCATTTGGACAACAAGGAATCAGTTCTTTTTTTTGACGGATATCCGAGAAATGTTTTTCAGTTAGAGACACTCAAGGATTTTCTAAAATATCTTGAGCATAAAAACGCTGTTTTTGTTAATATTGAAGTTTCCAGACAAGTTTCAAAAGAAAGAATGCTTAAAAGAGGAAGAGTTGATGATCATGAAGAGGCTATTAATAACAGGTTAGATTCTTATGATAATTTTGTTTTACCAATGATCGAAGTCGCCAAAAAAGATTCATTTTTTAATTACTTAGAAGTAATTGGAGAAGATACAGTCGAAAATATTTATAAAAAAATAATAGAAAACTTAGGGTTTTAAAAATATGGAAAAGAAAAAAATAGTAATGTCGCTGGGTGGGTCGCTCGTTGTTCCAGAAGAGATAGATACAGAATATCTTAAATCTTTTGTTCCGTTCATTAAAAAATATGTAAATAATGGATATTCGTTTTTGTTAATAATAGGAGGTGGAAAAATGGCTAGAAAATATGGTGATGCCGCTAAAAAATTAACAAATCCTACGAATACAGACTTGGATTGGCTTGGGATTGCTATAACTAAAGCAAATGCAGAGCTTGTCAGGATATCTTTTGAAGATTTAGCATACGAAAGAATTATACAAGACCCAGAATGTATACCTCAAACTCAAAAAAGTGTAATTGTTGGAGGAGGCTGGAAACCTGGTAACAGTAGTGACCTAGCCGCTATTCGAGCCGCTAAAAGTATAGGGGCAAAGACAATTATAAATCTAACAAATATCGACTACGTTTACGACAGCGACCCAAACAAAAACCCCGAAGCAAAACCGATAGAAAATATTTCTTGGGTAGATTTCTTGTTGCTATTTCCTGATAATAATTGGATACCAGGCTCTAATAGACCATTTGATCCAATAGCCTCTTGCGAAGCTCAGGCAAACGAACAAGAAGTTATAATTTTAAATGGTCATGATTTGGAAAATATTGGAAACTATTTAGAGGGTAAAACTTTTAAAGGTACTCTAATAAAATAAGTTATACTAAATTTTAATATGAATATAATAATTAAAACTCCAGAGGAGATAAAAAAAATCAGAGAGGGTGGAAAAATTTTAGCTAAAATTTTATCTAAAACTGCTAAAATTATTAAGCCGGGTATTTCTACTTTAGAAATAGATGAATATGTTTTTAAATTAATTAATGAAAATAATGGTATCCCTGCTTTTTTAAATTATCGACCCCAAGGAATGAGAAGTGCTTTTCCTGCTTCTGTTTGTATTTCTATTAATGATGAAATTGTTCACGGTATTCCAAGTAAAAATAAAATTTTAAAAGAGGGGGATATTGTCTCTTTGGATATTGGTCTTAAATACAAGGGATTATTTACAGATCACGCTATAACTGTGCCAGTGGGCAGAATCTCAGATATTAATAGAAGACTCCTAGAAGATACTAAAAAGGCCCTAGAAGTCGGAATTAAGGCAGCTAGGGGCGGAAATACGATAGGTGACATTGGCTATGCCATAGAGAGTTTTGCGAGCAATAAATATGGGATAGTCAGAGACCTTGCTGGGCATGGAGTAGGGAAAGAAATTCACGAAGATCCTTATGTACCAAATTTTGGCAAACCAGGCAAAGGTATTACTCTTGTCCCTGGAATGATAATAGCGATTGAACCCATGCTTTGTTTAGGGACTCACCACATTAAAGTGGACGATGATGATTGGACCATTAGAACAAGTGATGGCAAAAATTCAGCTCACTTTGAACATACAATTTTAATAACAAAAAATAAACCAGAAATTCTAACAAAAAAATAGGACACAAGTTGTTATTAGTCTTGCTGAAGTGCTATAATAATTAATAATGGAAGGATTAAATTTAAACAATGCACCGAAATTTAAAAGCCCCGAAGAAGAGCTTGCTTTTTTGCGAGCACATATAGC